>NZ_CP054301.1:1920000-2220000 GCF_013372285.1 Marinomonas primoryensis
TTGAATAATTGGTCGACGGCCCATTTTTGGCGAGCGTCTGGATTGCCTTTGACATGATCTGGTGCAAAGCCATCAAACATATCGTCGTAAGCGGAATGAACGGCGACCAGTTGTCCTTGCAAATGCGTAGATAGCTCAGTCACTACCATGTTGTGCTTCGCGAGAGTGTCTTGAATGTATTTGCAGTATTCGAGGTCGCTTGCAGCTCGGTCTAAGTCAAACAGTCTTTGATCCCACGTTGGGATTTGAACGCCTTTAAAACCAATGCTTGCCGCCCATTCAATGATGTTTTCAAACGTATTGAACGGTGCATCATCGCTGGCGAATTGAGCAAGAAACAGCGCGGGACCTTGTAAAGCTTTCATAATATTACCCCCATATTTATTTTTATTTGAGTGGTTTTTATTTATTGTAATCGATTACATTTTCTAGCATAAAAAAAGACTTTTCCAATATTTTTTGTAAAGTCTTTCTAATGATTTTGCTTGAGTATAGTTATTTTATGCACCAAGTAAATGGATTTACGCGATAAAATGAGAAAAATTCATCATTCAAAGCAATGTAACAAGATGAAAAATTATTACAGTAGAAGTAATTACAATGCTTATTATATGAGTATTTTTTTGAAAAAAATATTAACGTCGTCAGGGCTTTAGTCTCAATAGAACGATCCATATCTATAAGAAAAATCCGTTCACCAATGAGCAGAGTAGCCACATAAAAATAGCATAATAAACGCTGTTGGTAACAATGATCTTAGTGGGGATTTGGTAGCGGCTGGTCATTAATAATCCCAGCCCAGTTAAGCCACTGCTGCCCGCTGATATGGCCCATGCGCTTAAAAACAAAAAGCCGAGCTGTGTGGGATCGGGATGTAAAGGTAATAACATGGGGCTGGCGATCGCAATGCTCACAACGGGATGCACGCCGATGATGCCAACAACAATCATGCTGGCCAGCGTGAGTGAAAATAACAGCGGACTAAAGGTAAAACTGTCTAAATTAAAAAGCTGAGGATAGCTGAGAATAATCGCACTAATCCCATTGGAGAAAACGCCAGCGCCTAAAAATAGGGCAAATTGACTGCCGATTTGTGGCAGCTTGTGGTTTACAAAATGCGATAAGCTTTTCCATCTAGAGGCGGTACGCATTAACAACATGGTCGCACTAGGCGCCATAAGGCAAATCAATACCAGAATACTGATGTCCGGCCAAATAAAATGAAAAAATATGACGCACACAGCCAGAAACAACGGAATAAAAAGGCTTTCTCGACGAATGGGATAGCCGTTAAAGTCTCCTTTTTTTCGTAGATAAGCTTCAATACTTGAAAAAACAATAGCAGTGAACCCCATGGCAAGCCCAGGAATAAGCGTCTTTTGCCATTGCATACCTGGTGCGTAAATCAGCGCAATACCCGTAGCCACAAAAAAAGGCGACCACCAAGCGGCAGCCGAAAAGTTACGCGTTAATATAAATTGCTGTATTGGCGTCAGCTTAATCGCGCCTTTCATGCGATCTGCAAACACCATGATCACCGATAGATTGATCACCGCGCCTAAGACTTGTACGCCTATGGCTGTATTGAATATGGCGCTGAGCCCCGTCGGTAATGCTCTACTTTTATCCGTTGTACTGGTGAGATCTAAAAAAGACACTGCCACAAACATAGCGAGCATGGGTAAATTTACCGCAAACACTTGCTGCCAAGACATCCATATCCCTTTTGACCCCGCAAACAGTAACGCCGCGATACCAACCCCCATAAGCCAACTAACCTGACGCTTTGCACTCGGCGCAAGCGTGTGCCACATGGCGACATTGGCAGTCCATGCCAGCAGTGTTGGCAGTAGAACGGAAATGCTCTGTGTGACGGAAAGCAGATAAAAAATCAGTGTGCCAAGCACAAACCAGCCAGTAAATTTTTTGATGGAAGCCATGACTTAAGATGTTTCCTTACCCTAATAATACGGTACTTGTAGGCTGACATATTAAGCCAAATAGCGTTTAAAGTAAGTTTTCGCTGTAAAATAAGGTGAGTTTATTTATTGTCTCATCAAGGGACTGTGATGTTTCATTATCCTTGATGCCTTTCGTCCATTGAGTCACATAAAGTGTTTTTTTGTGGGGGATGTTGTTGTCTTCTTTCGTTATGTAAATAGCTGGTTTTTTTGGTTGATAAGGAAGAATTGTAGCGGAATAAGTATTTAAAAATGTTAAAGAACAGTCTTTTTCATGACGAATTCGTAATACGCCGATTGGATTGTTTTTTCCCATGTATTGGCGGATATAAGAAACCATACCGTGAATATCATCAGTGCGATCTAGGTCGGTGCTCACGAGTTCAGTATTAAGATGGTTAATCTCATAAAAGGCGCTATTAGTCGTCAACGACATATAGCCGCGTGCTGCGAAACGCCTAGCATACAATGCTTCTAATGGCTCTGCGGCTTGGCTATTATGATGTGCAATAACAATGATAGGGTAGCTGTTCGTATGATCAAAACTTTCTGGCGTGTATATTGTTACAGGTATTTCATTTCCGCTTAAGCGATAGATGATGGAAAGGGTATTTATTTTCTCATTGACACTCATTGAAGTGTCGTTTATCGACAATGGAGTGTGAATGGTTACGGTGTTACGCTCTATAAAATCTGTCCCAAATATGAATAGAAACGCAAAAAATATGGCGATGAAAATAAAGTGTTTCAAATTCATTTTCTATTACCTGTAGAAAGCATAATGACGAAGTGCTCGTTGTTTTCAATTCTATTATTAATAGCCCCCCTCAGCGTTTTTATAGGTTGAGTTTGGGCTATGAATATCATTTAACTAGTCATTGTATTGATTCAGGATTAGCTCGACACGATTAATAACATCAATCGTTTTTTGTGTGTTGTTCGGCAGACCTTTAGCCCAACTGCGTTGGTGAGAGGCAAAGTCAGATGTGTTGGCCCATGTCTGGATTTCTGCATCTGTTAGCTCTCTTACTGAGTTGCCTTCATGTTTAATGGTGCTGACCATTTCTGCGTAGCTTTTATCCATCGCATCGCCCAATAAACCATACGCGTATTCCGCCGCACGATTAAACGCTTGTTTGTCTTTATCCTCTAATTTCTCCCACACATCATTATTAATGGCGATGATGTATAAATGACCTAGCCACAGTTTTTTAGAGATAAGCGAGTGTTTTGCGGTTTTATGGAGATCAAGATTATAAGCGCTGTCGATATTAACCAAAATACCATCCAAGCGGCCGTCAGACAGGGCGTCATAGACTTCTGGTCCCCAATGCATTTTTACCGGTTCAGCGCCTGCACTTTTAAGAAAATCAAGGTGCCAGAAACTTGCAGAACGCCATTTTTGCTCTTTTATTTGCTGTAAATTAGGCAAAGATTTGGTGCCAAAAAAGCCTGCTGGAAAGCCTGTTGATAAAAAGATAGGGCGAATATTATTGTCGTCTAATTCCTGGTTGAACTCGGGAATGGTATCGAACACTTCACGAAAAAAAGCAACTTGCTGATCGCCAGAAGGGCCAACCGGAAAGCCTTTGAAAATCTGATGAAGCGGCATTTCTTTGGATTTGTATTCTGGTACGATCACACTAATGTCTGTTTTCCCCGTGCTCAATGACGGCAGCGCATCGTACGCGATGGCAAGTTCGCCATCCCAATGAGTTTCGATTTTGAGTCGACCTTCAGATTCCCTTTCTACCGCAGGAAAAAACACGTCATTGAGGAAGTGCATTCTCATGCCATTAAGCGGTTGGTGGTCGCTGTATTGCAATATTGTTGGTGCTTGAGCTTGAGCTTGAACTGTGCCAAATAACACACAGCCAATAGTGACGAGTTTTGCGATGGACCTAATCGAGTGTTTGATCATGGAAATTCCTCTGAACATTATGTAATGGAGTGAGAAAAATAACGGCTGTCATTGACCTGTTTCCCAAATGGATGGGGACAGCAATGGCGTCAGCTATTTAATATTCATTCACTGTAGCAAAACGATAATGTCACTAGCCTGACACTAACCTTACTTTTTTGTCAGAATTGAATTTTCCATTTGATTTGGGTGATTGATGGACAGCGTTAATCCGAAGGTATTCACGCCGTCACGACTGGTCGCAAACACATCGCCTTTGTGCATTAAGGCAACCGCTTTCACAATGGAAAGCCCCAATCCGTGGTGTGTTCTGCTGTCGCCTCGGGAAGAGTCAACACGGTAGAAACGCTCAAATAATCGATTAAGATGGGCTGGATCGATCGGTTCGCCTTCGTTGGACACGGAGACAAAAACGTCACTGGCATCCATTGTGATGGACACCAAAATGGTCGATTTTGGGTTGGCATAACGCACGCTGTTGCCTAATAAATTGGCCAAAGCGCGATGAAACAGACGACAGTCAATGCACGCGATTGCATCGCCTTTGATCTCGACATCAAGCGCTCTTTCTTCGAGCAAAGGTTCAATGTATTCAACGGTTTTAAGGGCTTCTTTTTTCAGCGAAACGTCCGATATTTGCGTCGCTCTTTCACCTGCTTGAGCATGAGACATGAACAACATGTCGTTGACTATCGACGTCATGCGTTCCAATTCTTCTAAGTTCGAGCCGAGTATCTCTTCCAGCTCAGCAATATCATGTTTATGCGACAGGCCAAATTGGGTTTGACCAATCATGTTAGTAAGCGGCGTTCTGAGTTCATGCGCTACGTCTGCGTTGAAGCTTTCAAGTTGTTGCCATGCGACTTTCTGGCGATCAAGGACACCATTAAATGACGCCGCTAAGGCTTGCAGTTCATTGGGTAAATTCGTGGTGTCTAGACGCTGATCGTAATTCCCCGCTTCCAGTTTTTCGGCTTGCGAACTGAGTCTTTGCACTGGTCTCATGCCCATTCTGGAGATAGCAAACCCCAGTAATGCCACCAAAGAAATTCCCAGTATACTGATGAGAATCAGCGTCCGCGTGAATTCGTTTAATGTTCCAACATACGCCGTAGAATCAATAGATACGACAAAACGTAATGCGGTATTTTCGCCATCAAACGACGTAAATGTTGTGTATAGGTAGCGATCAGACGACAACTCACTATCGGATGGAGTACGAGTGAATCCGCTGGTTGATGGGATTTGGCTTGCGTCAGACAAGCTGTTATCGCCGAGAAGAACCGTTGAATCCGCGTCGAAAATCCAGTATTTCACTCTGCCGCCTTCGGCCTCGACTAGGTTGGAGAGTTTGTTGTCCAACCGTTTCCAGGCTTCTGGTGAAGCTCGCGAGCTGACCCAAGGTGCGATCAAGTTGGCTCTAAACTCCAACTCATTGTGCATTTGTTTGGTGAGTGAATCGTCCAGCGAAGACCGAAGATATAGGCCATAAACGGATAACATCAACACAGAGCATAAAACAAACATGACTGATAATCGGCTGGAAATAGACGTTGTTTTCATAAATACCTTAGGTTCAATGCTAGGATCTTGTTTCAAGAACGTAGCCCATACCACGAACCGTATGGATTAACTTTTCAGTGTAGGGTGAATCAACTTTGGCTCTCAGTCGTTTTACCGCCACTTCGACGACGTTCGTATCGCTGTCGAAATTCATATCCCAGACCTGTTCGGCAATCATCATTTTTGAGAGGATTTTTCCCTGATTTCTGGCCAATAAACACAACAATGCAAACTCTTTTGCGGTCAATTCCAACCGGTCTTCGCCTCTTGTGATTTTTCTGGCCAACAAATCGATGTGTAAATCAGCAATGTTCAAATGCGTCACTTCTGTACCGTCGGTCTGGTTTCTTCTCAACAAAGCTTGAATACGAGCGACCAGTTCACTCAATGAAAAAGGCTTGCACAAATAATCATCTGCGCCATGTTGTAAGCCCTTTACACGTTCTTCCACGGAGCCTTTAGCAGACAGCATGATCACAGGCGTGTTTTTACTTACACGAAGACGATCCAAAACGCCGTAGCCATCTAAATTTGGCAACATAACATCCAGAATAATCGCGTCGTAATCGTATTCCATTGCAAAGTGTAAGCCGTCTAAACCATCGGCCGTGACATCGACATTAAAGCCTAGCTCCTTTAATGCACGCTTTACATAAGCAGAGGTTTTTTCTTCATCTTCAATTAAAAGTAATCTCATGCTCATTCCTAATGGGCGATTATTGTCGTCTTGTCTCATTATTCTAGTGCTTCAGCGCGAACTAATCATGAACATTTTTCTGACGTTTTTGTCAGAAATTAATGCAGAGGTATTTTTCGCACGTTTATAAAAAACGCCACACACAAACAAAAAAAGATAATACCGCTTCTAAGCCCATCAATTTACATTCGTCTTACTCCATCAGGAGATCGTTCACTTAATAACAATAACAAGGGATGAAAAAAATGAAAAAAATCGTATCTATGACGGTACTCGCGACTCTTTGCGCGGCGACTTCTCTTCCTGCTTTAGCAGACGGTGAAAAAATTGGGTTGTTAATGTCTGATTTGCGTCTAGAGCGCTGGCAGAAAGACCGAGACTTATTTACCTCAGCGGCAGAAGCCATGGGTGCAAAAGTCTATACTCAATCTGCAAATGGCGATGTCACTACTCAAATCTCTCAAATCGAAAACATGATTTCTCGCGGCGTCGATGTGTTGGTTATCGTACCAGAAAACGGCGAAGTGCTAGGCAATGTGTTGGCGGAAGCAAAAGCGGAAGGCATTAAGGTATTAGCGTATGACCGGTTGATCAAATTTGCTGACATCGACTTGTATGTGTCTTTTGACAACATTCGAGTGGGCGAGATGCAAGCAGAAGCCTTACTTGGCTTAAAACCGAAAGGTAACTACTTTTTGATGGGCGGTTCACCGACCGATAACAATGCGAAAATGTTCCGTCAAGGCCAAATGAACGTACTTCAACCCGCGATTGATGCGAAAAAAATACACATCGTGGGCGATCAATGGGCAATGGGCTGGTCTGCTGAAGCGGCATTAAACATCATGGAAAATGGTTTAACGGCCAACGCCAACAAAATCGATGCGGTCGTTGCGTCAAATGATTCAACGGCGGGCGGTGCAATTCAAGCACTGGCGGCACAAGGTTTGAGCGGCAAAGTGGTGATATCGGGTCAAGACGCCGATTTAGCGGCCATGCGTCGTATTGTCGCTGGTACGCAAACCATGACAGTGTATAAACCCATTTCTAAGCTGGCAACAACCAGTGCTGAAATGGCGGTTAAGCTGGCTCGTGGTGAAAAAATCACAGTCAACGGTCATGTCAACAACGGCAAAAAAGACGTTGATGCAGTATTGCTTACGCCGATTTCTGTGTCTAAAAGCAATCTAGATTCCACCGTTATTGCTGACGGTTACCACTCTCGTGACGCTGTTTATAACCCTTAATCTTCCTACTATATCTATGGCGCTCAATAGAGCGCCATTTGCTTCTTCTCCCATTTGTTTTTTCTCTTTTTAAAAAAGAGATGCCAAAAAAGAGATTTGAAAAAGAGGTGCAAACATGAAGCAACCCTTATTGGACATGCGTGGGATTGTAAAAAGTTTCTCCGGTGTTCGTGCATTGAATGGTGTGAGTATTCAGCTTGGTGCGGGTGAAGCCTTGTCCATATGCGGCGAGAACGGTTCTGGTAAATCTACCTTGATGAAAGTGCTCAGTGGTGTTTGGCCATTTGGTTCTTATGAAGGCGAAATTTACTTTGAAGGCAATTTGGTTAAAGCATCAAGTATTCGAGACACCGAAGCGCTAGGCATTGTTATTATCCATCAAGAATTGGCGCTCGTTAAAGAAATGTCCGTTCTAGAGAATATTTTCCTAGGCAATGAACTTGGTTCTTTCGCAAGGCTCAATGACGAAGAAATGCACCGTCGTACATCGGTACTGTTGGCACAAGTAAAATTGAATGTGTTGCCAGACACCCCCATCCGAGACCTTGGTGTGGGCCAACAGCAATTAGTCGAAATTGCCAAAGCACTGAATAAAAACGTCAAGCTGTTAATACTAGATGAACCGACGTCTTCTTTGACCACCACAGAAATTGAAATCCTCTTAAACATTGTTAGCGAATTGAAGCAGCGGGGCATCGCTTGTATCTATATTTCTCATAAGTTGGAAGAGGTCTTAGCCTTATCTAATTGGGTTACAGTGATTCGTGATGGTGACCATATTGATACTCGATCTGTAGAACAGCTGACTCAAAACGACATCATCAGCATGATGGTTGGGCGTGAATTAGACGAATTATTTCCGCGGGAAGAACACGATATTGGCGATGTAGTGCTAAAAGTAAAACACGCCACCGCGATGCAAGCCGGAGCAACACGTGCGCAAGTAGAAGACGTTAGTTTCGAATTGCGTCAGGGCGAGATTCTGGGTGTCGCGGGATTGATCGGTTCGGGCCGAACCGAATTGATGCAGTGTCTTTATGGTTCCTACGATGGGCGATATGACGCAGAAATCGAGTTGCACGGCCAGTCATTAACGATTCGATCCCAGCGTGTGGCATTAGAAGCTGGCATTGCGATGGTGCCTGAAGACCGTAAACGTCATGGCATAGTGCCAATTATGAGTGTTGGGCGAAACATCACCTTGTCCGTTTTAGATCAATATACGTCTTGGTTTGGTGAGATCAATGAAGATCAAGAAAGCCAAGATATTGATGATTACATTGCGCGGCTGAAAGTCAAAACAGCGACTTCGGAACTTGCGATTAAAAACTTAAGTGGTGGTAATCAACAAAAAGCCATTATCGCCAAATGCCTATTAACACACCCCAAAATTCTAATATTAGATGAACCGACTCGCGGCATTGATGTGGGCGCCAAATACGAAATTTATAAGCTGATGTTTGCACTCGTCAAAAAAGGCATGTCGATCATCATGGTGTCGTCTGAATTATCAGAAGTCATTGGCATCAGTGACAGAGTATTAGTGATGCATGAAGGCCGCTTAAAAGGTCAGTTTGACCATCAGGGTTTGACCCAAGAAATGATTATGAATTGCGCGATCAAAGAGGATACAGCGAATGTTTAAAACAATAAAAACCAGTCAATTACAACTGCTTGCCATGTTGGCGGCCATGTTGCTGATCGTCGTTTTCTTTTCTTTTGCAACAGACGGTGCGTTTGTGTCACCGAGAAATATTTCTAACTTGATTCGTCAAACCGCCATCGTCGGTGTGTTGGCGATTGGTATGGTGTTTGTCATTATCAGTGCCGAAATTGATCTGTCCGTTGGTTCCATGATGGGATTATTGGGCGGTATCGCGGCGATTTTGGATGTTTGGTTTCACTTTCCTATTTTGTTAACGGTCTTGGTCACCGTCGTTGCGGGCTTGGTGCTTGGTTTGTTTAACGGCTGGTGGGTGGCGTACCAAAAAGTGCCTTCGTTTATTGTGACCTTAGCGGGTATGTTGGCGTTTCGTGGCATTTTAGTCGGTTTAACAGACGGCGCCACCGTAGCACCAACGTCCAGTTCGTTGGCTATTATTGGGCAAAGTTACATTCCTTCAGGTTGGGGGATCAGTGTCATTGCTTTGTTGTGTTTAGGTTTACTGGCTCGTGTTTACACTCGCCGTCAAGCAAGACACAAACACGGTGTCGTTAATCAAGCGGCAAAATTTGAATACGGCAAAGCGACCATTGCTGTGTCTGTTTTATTGGGCTTGTTGTTTATTTTGGAAAGCTATCGTGGCATTCCGACGCCAATTCTCATTATGGGCGGACTGATTTTAATTGCGACGTATGTGGCGAAAAGAACCTCCTTTGGGCGTCGTGTGTATGCCATTGGTGGCAACATCGAAGCCACTCGAATGTCTGGCGTGAATGTTGAGCGTACCAAAATGTTGGTGTTTGGTTTCAATGGCATGATGGTCGCTGTCGCGGCGCTGATACTTACTTCTCGATTGGGTGCGGGTTCTCCTGCTGCCGGTAATATGGCGGAGTTGGATGCTATTGCGGCTTGTGTTATTGGCGGAGCCAGCTTAGCGGGCGGTGTGGGTGTTGTATTTGGCGCCATCATGGGCGCACTGATCATGTCAAGCCTGGACAATGGCATGAGCATGTTAGATGTGCCGACTTTTTGGCAATTGATCGTCAAAGGGATGATCTTGTTGCTCGCGGTTTGGTTGGATGTCAAAACCAAAAAAGCACAATAAAACGCGGTTTATCACTCTCTTTTCTTTCTGAAGAGTTGTTTGAAGAATTTTGTAAAAGGTATTTTTATGTATATCGGTATTGATCTTGGTACGTCCGGTGTAAAAGTTATTCTTATGGCGGAAGACGGGCAAGTGCTGGCGAGCTGTACATCGCCGTTGTCGGTGTCGCGTCTGTTTGATCTTTGGTCTGAGCAAAGCCCAGAAGACTGGTGGCAAGCGACGGATTTGGCCATGTTGCAGCTTGCCGCTGAAAACAATCTACAAAACGTCAAAGCCATTGGCTTATCAGGGCAAATGCACGGTGCTACTTTGCTAGGTAAAAAGGGTGAAGTGTTGCGTCCTGCGATTCTTTGGAACGATGGCCGCTCCCATGAAGAATGTTTGATGCTGCAAAGACGGTGCCCAGAAGTGCAGGCGATTACAGGCAACTTGGTCATGCCAGGTTTTACCGCCCCGAAACTATTGTGGGTGAAGCAGCACGAGCCAGATATCTTTGCGCAAATTGATAAAGCACTGCTGCCAAAAGATTATCTGCGTTTTCGAATGACGGGTGAGTTCGCGACGGATGTATCTGACGCGTCGGGCACGCTTTGGCTCAACATGGAACAGCGCGCTTGGAGCAATACTATGCTGCAAGCAACGGGGCTAAATGAACAGCAGATGCCGAAGGTGTATGAAGGCTCAGAAATCACCGGCACGATCAACGACGCCTTAGCGAAACGTTGGTCTATGCCTGTTGTACCAGTGGTGGCGGGGGGTGGCGATAATGCCGCAGGCGCCGTCGGTATGGGCATTATTAAACCGGAAGAAACCATGTTGTCGCTTGGTACTTCTGGGGTAATTTTTTCGGTCAGCGATGGTTTTACAGCCAATCCTGCGGTTGCGTTGCACAGCTTTGGTCATGCGATTCCGAATACTTGGCACACCATGTCGGTGATGTTGAGCGCCGCTAGTTGTATCGATTGGGTGACTAGATTGACGCAATTTGGCAATGTAGAAGCGGCGTTGTTGGCCGCTGAAAACCGAGCTGATCACGTGTGTAACGTGACGTTTTTACCTTATTTAAGTGGTGAAAGAACGCCTCATAACGATGCCAATGCGAAGGGTGTCTTTTGGGGGATGACGCATGAAACCACCCCAGCGGATCTTGTTCAGGCGGTGCTGGAAGGTGTGACTTTTGCTTTGCTCGATGGTCTAGATGCCGTGCGCTCAGCGCAAAGTATCAGTGAAAGCATTGATGTAATTGGCGGCGGTGCGAAAAGTACCTATTGGTTACAATTACTCGCTGACGTATTTGCTGTTCCTATGGATTACCGTGAAGGTGGGGAAGTAGGACCTGCGTTAGGCGCGGCACGATTGGCTGCGATAGGGTTTCGGGGCAACTCCGCGTTGAGTGAGGTCTGCGTTAAACCTAAACTGATTAAACGTTATTTGCCAAACAGTGATAGAGCGGTTCAATATGCTGAGAAACGAGAGCGTTTTCAAGGTTTATATCAACGACTAAAAGGTTTTTGATAATAGTGAGCGGCGTGAAAATACGTCGCTCATTTCCTCGTATTTCCTCTTACCGGTTACGATTTTTTCAAGGCACATTTTGTTTTTTGTCATTTTCTAGAACTTACCCGCATTCCAAGGTTATGATCGCTACCAGCGACAATAATAATGAGAGATGCTTTTGTATGTTTGAAAAACGCTACCGACTCAATTTAGTATTCAATGCCAATAAGGTCTATGACCGACAAGTTATTGAAGGCATTGGCGAGTATCTTCAAGCCGCCCAGTGTGACTGGGATGTGTACTTTGAAGACGACTTTCGTTATCGACTGGATGGATTAGCACATTGGAAAGGTGATGGAATCATTGCGGATTTTGACAATCCTGAAGTCGAAGCAATATTAAGAAACACCGACATCCCTACGGTTGCGGTGGGCGGGTCTTATCATCATAAAAGTGACTATCCCCGTTTGCCTTACGTTGCCACAGACAATGCCGCGTTAGTAAGATGTGCGTATCAACATTTGAAGCGTAAAGGTCTGCCTCAGTTCGCCTTTTATGGCGTGCCAAGCAATGAATATAGCCGCTGGGCGAGTGAGCGTGAGAATGCTTTTATTGAACAAGTTCGTTCAGATGGTTATGAACCTCACCTGCATCAAGGTCTGTTTACCACCGCTGAGCTTTGGGAAACCGCTCAGCAAAATTTAGAAAATTGGTTGAAAAACTTACCCAAGCCTATTGGTATTGTCGCGGTAACGGATTCACGTGCTCGTCATTTACTGCAAGCTTGCGACCATTTAAACATCATGGTGCCAGAACAGGTCGCCATTGTCGGCATAGACAATGAAAGCATGGCGCGATATTTGAACCGAACAGCGTTATCTTCTGTCGAACAAGGCAGCAAGCAAATGGGCTATGAAGCCGCAAAAATGCTGCATCGTATGTTGCTCGGTTATCCGGTTGAAAACTCGCTGGTGGTGGTTGACCCCATTGGTATTGAAGAGAGGCAGTCGTCTGATTACCGAGCGTTGCGTGATCCTTATGTGATTCAAGCCATGCACTTTATTCGTCATAACGCCTGTCGAGGCGTGAAAGTCGCGCAAGTGGTTGACCATATCGGCATATCCAGAACCAACTTAGAAACCCGCTTTATCGACGAAATTGGCTGCTCGATGCACGAGCAATTGCACATGACCAAGTTTTATCGCGCCTGTGAATTAATCACCTCGACCAATCTCCCGTTTGACGAAATTGCCCGAACTTGCGGCTACCCTTCCGTGCAATACATGTACACAGTCGCACGTAAAAACGTAGGCATGACGCCAGGAGAATATCGAGTGTCGTCGCGCCTTGCTAAAGACGCTTAACTCGACTAAAAATAAATATGGCGAGCATCTCAAGCATAAAAAAACACAGGTCAGTTTTGCTGACCTGTGTTTTGATACGTTGTACTGACTGTTTCGGTGTTATTTGTAGATAAAACCGTTCACAACGTTTTCTAACATTTCTTGACGGCCAGAAACGGCTTTAGGGTCAATGTTATTTTTCTCTGCGTAAGCCGCAAGGTCTTGCAGAGAATGCTTACCAGAAAGAATGTCCGCACCTAATGGATCGTTCCATTTTGCATAGCGTTGATTGACCAATTTGGACAAGCTTTCGCTTTCAATCATTTTCACTGCGCGTTCTAGTGACAACGCCAAGGTATCCATGGCTCCAATATGACCGTGGAACAAATCTTCAAGGTCCATAGACTGACGGCGCAGTTTGGTATCAAACATGTAGCCGCCGTTTTGGAAGCCGCCGTTTTTCAGAATCTCATAAGTAACAAGCGTGTATTCTTCTACGCTAGTAGGGAACTGGTCTGTGTCCCAGCCTAATTGCGCGTCGCCTTGGTTTGCATCGACAGAACCGAGAAGACCCAAAGAGCATGCTGTCGCGATTTCATGATGGAAGCTGTGACCCGCCAATGTCGCGTGGTTGGCTTCGATGTTGACCTTGATTTCTTTCTCAAGACCAAACTCTTTTAAGAAACCGTACACTGTCGCGGTATCGTAATCGTATTGATGCTTGGTTGGCTCAGCCGGTTTTGGCTCGATCAATAACGTACCGTTGAAACCGATTTTGTATTTATGCTCAACCACCATCTGCATGAAACGACCAAGCTGGGCGCGTTCACGTTTCAAATCGGTATTTAGTAGGGTTTCATAACCTTCACGGCCGCCCCACAAGACATAGTTTTGGCCACCTAATGCTTTGGTCGCATTCATCGCATGAAACACCTGAGTCGCCGCGTAAGCGAAAATTTCTGGGTTCGGATTGGACGCCGCGCCAGACATGTATCTTGGATTGGAAAACGCATTCGCTGTTCCCCATAAAAGCTTAATGCCCGTGGCTTCTTGCTTGGCTTGAAGGACATCAACCATTTCTGCGAAGTTGTTAATGTATTCTTTTAGTGAACGGCCTTCCGGGCTGACATCGATATCGTGGAAACTGTAATAAGAAATGCCCAATTTTGTGAAGAACTCAAACGCCGCATCGGCTTTCAACTTTGCCGCATCCATCTCGGACGCCGCTTTGTACCAAGGGCGATCAAAGGTATTTGCCCCAAATACATCGCTTCCTTGCCAACAGAAATTGTGCCAATAGCAAGCGGCCATTCTTAAATGTTCTGCCATGGTTTTACCCATTAGCACCTTGTTCGCATCGTAATGTTTAAAAGCAAAAGGATTGCTGGAATTTGCACCTTCGTATTTTACAAACGGCACCGTCTTAAAAAAATCGCTCATATCAGAACTCCTGACTGTTGTTATTTTTGTCCCTACGAATCATTGTTTTTTTAAGCGTTTGCTTCAATTACGAAATTTCCTGAGCGCGTTATTGAATTTGTTGGGGAGGCTTGTCGAACAGTAGCTCAGTGGTTTTTCGCATTGGGCTTTGACCTGATTATGATGAGTACAATAAGATGTTGAGAGAGTCGTAGTACCAGATTAATAGGAGTATGAATGAACATTGAGGTGTTAGAAAACCCAGATCAAGCACTAATCGATTATCTTAATAAAAAAATTGATGATTTCAATTGGGCTAATTGGGAAGTAAATGAACGAGTTCCCTTAGCTGTGCAAATAAAGAGTAAGCAAGGTGAGGTTATAGCCGGTGCAGCAGCTCGCACGTTTGGTGATTGGTTATTATTAGATACATTATGGGTTTCAGATGAACTGCGTGGTCAAAATGTTGGTAGTAAAATTCTAAAAGAAATTGAAGTGTCAGGTAAGAAACGTGGATGCATTAAATGCCTTTTAAGTACGCTAAACTTTCAGGCTATGCCTTTTTATGAAAAGCACGGTTATAAAACCGAGTGGATTCAGCAGGGGTATCCTAAAACTGGTTGTAAATATTTCATGGTAAAAGAGCTATAAATGATATTTGTGTACCGTTCTGTTAACACGTTACTCAAGAAGGACGAAGACCGTTTTTTTTGATCCTTCGTCGCTGATTTTAATTGACAATCATTTGCTTCTTAGGGAGGGGTTACCTCTTCACACAAACATAAACCGAGTTCGTCGATTGTCCGCCTTGAAACGGGTTATCAAATGACACTAGGTGCGAATCAACACTCTCGAATACGGTTTTGAGCAATTCAATGAAGTTGTCTTCTGGTGGGTTCTGAGACCACATGGCGAATACGCCGTTTGGTTTTAGTTGTGCAGCCATGAGAGATAGGTTTTCTGTGGTGTAGAAACCAGCGTTGCTTGGGTTGAGGAATTCCGTTGGGGAATGGTCGATGTCGAGCAAGATGGCATCGAACTTTTTACCTGCATGGCTTGGGTCAAGTCCAATACTTGGGTCTGTGGCGAGGTCGAAAAAGCTGCCCAAAACATAACGGTTACGTTTGTCTGTGTTGAGTATTTTTCCTAGTGGGACGAGTTCTTTTTGGTGCCAGCTGATGACAGTTTCTAACGCATCGACCACCAGAAGTTCAGCAATTCGTTCGTCTTTTAACGCGGCTACGGCGGTGTAACCTAAGCCCAATCCACCGACGACAACACTCAGATTTTCGCCTTGTACTTGCGCTAAGCCAAGGGTAGACAAGGCTTCTTCTGCATCGACAAACATGCTCGACATAAGAAACTCTTCGCCCAGCTTTACTTCGTAGATGTCTCTGTCGCCAAACGCGGGAATACGGCGTCTGCGCAGGGAAATTTCGCCTAAAGAGGATTCTTGGCTGTCGATTTCTTCGAACAATAGCGGCATGGTTGGGGTGTCCTAAAATAGTGTGTGATGATACTAATGACGTTCTTGGAAAAGTACCGTGTGTTAGTACTTTGTCCGTTGGCGATTTTAAGCAATAGTCGCCTTTTAAAGTCGGTCATGTTTGTATTTGATTTGCCGTATTTTACAACAGCTACTTATCAATAGGCTGACAGCGGTCTAAATAAACCTTTTTTTATTCAAAAAATAATGACTATTTAAGACATTAAAGTAGGATTCTCCCCAACCTTACGTGAATGGAGTCATTATGCCTTTTCTAGTTCCCATGTCTAAGCCGTTTTTTTCATCCTACATTGAAGAATTGATCGTGCAGTACGCCAAAGAAAACGTCGACTCAGGTCGATGGCAGAAAGCGGGGTCTTTAACACGTTCCCGACGTGATACCGAGCGATTATTGCCTCGTGGTATCGAGACGGAAAATAACCATTTCTTTGAATTGAAAGCGCCAGATGTGAATGAATCGGTTGGCAGCATATGGTTGTCGCTCGAAAACAGTGCTACCACGGGTACGGTTTTTATTTATGATTTAGAAATCAAACCGGAATATCGTCGAAAGGGCTATGCCAAGCTTGCCTTGAAGGAAATCGAAGACTTTGCCGCCACACACAACATTGTCAATGTTGGTCTACATGTTTTTTCTAACAACGAAGCCGCGCAAGCACTTTATACTGAAATGGGCTTTAAGACGGTGAGTCTTAATATGGTTAAGAAGATTGGTTAGCGGGCTGGCTTGTGAATGGATGAAATAACACAAATAGTATGGAGGAGGGTTTTATGACTGCGATAACAGAACTGGATAAATTACTTCGTTCAATGAGTCCAGAATTAGTTAGTGGAGAGTTCGTTTTTTGTACGGTTCAAGGTACGGCCCAAGACTATTTAGCATTGGATCCTATAATGACGTTTATTGAATCTGAAGGATTAACTCTGATTCTAGCTAAGCAAACGGCTTTAGATGCGGGTTTAGCGTTTGAAAGTGCATTTAGCCAAATTACATTGACGGTACATTCCAGTTTGGATGCGGTCGGTCTAACCGCTGCGGTATCAAATAAGCTGACAGAGAAAGGCATTAGTGCCAATGTTGTTGCCGCTTATTATCATGATCATATTTTTGTACAAACTGAAAAAGCTGAGGCGGCATTAAAAGAGTTTAGTGCTCGGTCTAGCTAATATTTCTAATCATATTTTGGACAGATAAACAAACGCTCTGATGAGTGACTGTGTTTTGGCGAGTTCACCGCCATAGTATAGGCAGAGTTATATGGCCGTTACCCTCATGCCACCGTTGTGGTTTTTTACATAAAAAGGCTTTTAATTTATCAGTGTTAAAGAGAGTCGGTTCGATTTTATTTTAGGCTCTTACTCCTAGTATCAGTTACTATTTCTTCTATATAGAAAAATCATTGTCAGCCTAAAAGGCAAATAAAGTGGAAAGTAAATCAAGTGGAAAGTGAAGCGGGTAGTTGGGCAGTTTGTCCAGAATGTCTGGGGCTCGGTAAAAAAAGTCGAAAGCTGCGCAAGAAAGTGAAGTTGCGTTACCAAAAAGAATTGGATGCGTTTGAAAAAACGAATGGCGAAGGGCTTGCTCCTGTTCGGCCTCAAGGTCACCTCGAAGATTGTTTGAAATGTGCAGGTTCTGGCTTACTTGCCGCTACGGATTTCCCAGTTGCCGATACAGTAAATTACCCTCATGTTGCGATTGTTGGTGGCGGGA
Organism: Marinomonas primoryensis; assembly: GCF_013372285.1. Lineage (NCBI taxonomy): Bacteria > Pseudomonadati > Pseudomonadota > Gammaproteobacteria > Oceanospirillales > Oceanospirillaceae > Marinomonas > Marinomonas primoryensis. The sequence goes on from NZ_CP054301.1 coordinate 1,937,635, forward strand.
TTGGCGGTGTGGCGTTGGCCGTTGCATGTTTACATCGTGGTATTCCATTTACGCTCTACGAGCGTGATAGCGGCTTCGATACTCGATCTCAGGGTTATGGATTGACGTTGCAGCAAGCGAGTAAAGCGATTGAAGGATTGGGCTTGTTCTCATTAGAAGGCGGTGTTGTGTCTACTCGCCATCTGGTTCATACAACAGAAGGTGACGTGGTCGGCGAATGGGGCATGCGCAAGTGGATGCAGTCCGATGAGCAATCGTTACAGAAACTGTCTTCGTCGAAACGCACCAATGTACATATTGCACGACAGTCTTTGCGTTTAGCATTACTTGGTCAATTGAGTGCTCAAGTGCCTGTGCAATGGAATCATCAGTTGGTGGATTTCAAGGAAACAATAGGCGAAGGTGTTGATCTGACGTTCCATGTAAAGGGTCAAGCAAAGGGTCAGGAAAACGAAGGCATTAAAATTGCCAAGGCTGACTTAGTCGTCGGTGCCGATGGTATTCGCAGTACCGTGCGAAAATTGCTCATTGATGAGGAAGCGGCGCCTTTACGCTACCTTGGTTGTATGGTGATTTTAGGCATTTGTCCTTTGAAGAACCTGAACGGCCTTAAGCATGATTTACTGGATTCTGCTACGGTATTTCAAACCGCCAATGGCAATGAGCGAATCTATATGATGCCTTATTCGTCAGATTCTGTAATGTGGCAGCTTAGCTTTCCCATGCCCGAAGACGAGGCGAAAGAGTTGAGTGCTAAAGGTGTGACGGCATTGAAAGAAGAAGCGTGTAGAAGAACACAATGGCACCATCCTATTCCTCAGATTTTGGCGGTAACTCAGGAAGCGCAGGTGTCGGGTTATCCCGTGTACGATCGAGAATTAATGACTTCTGAATTATTAGAGCAAGCCGGAAAAGTCACACTGATAGGTGATGCGGCGCATCCGATGAGCCCATTCAAAGGCCAAGGCGCGAATCAAGCATTATTAGACGCGTTGGCGCTGGCTCGAAGCATTACCAAGGGTTGTCAGCCGCCGTCTGAGTGGCACGGAAGTTGGAAAAAAACAGGCATCAGAGACAGTGTGTTAACGAGTTTTGAAGCCGAAATGTTAGAACGCAGTGCTTCTAAAGTGAAAGGGTCAGCCGAGGCGGCAGAATTTTTACATTCTGACGTTGTGCTCCATGAAGGGGATGAGCCGAGAGGGCGGTGCCTAAAGAACAAATAATGAGTTATACCAAGTAGTTCAAGCCTATTTCTACGCTCGTTCAGCATGGACTAATGCCCGCCTTTAATCTAACGTTCTGTGCAATAATAGATTTTTGCCTTACCATCAAATAAAAATAATGTCAGGTTATACGAAAGTTGGCCTTCGGCACCCAATTGAGTAGGAATAAAACATGCAATTATCCGCTGGAAAGTCGTGGTCTTTACGCCGTACGGCTGACAAAAATGGTTTGTTCAAAATGGCGTCGTTAGATCAAATTCCACCGATCGTTGGACCAATGGCGGCTTTTCATGGCGCCAGCGAGGCGCCGTTTGATGATGTGGTTACGTTTAAGAGGTTGCTGATTGAGCAGTTTCAGGGCTATTCATCCGCCATGTTGCTTGATCCTCAGTTTGCTGTTCCTGGTTGCATCGACGCGCTAGACGCATCAAAAGGGCTTTTTATTTCATTGGAAGACCCGTCATACGACCTAGTCGCGAACAATGAACGCCGCTCCAAGTCTGCAGAATTTTGGTCCGTCGGTAAGATCAAGCGTATGGGCGGTAATGCGGTAAAAATGCTGGCTTGGTATCGTCCTGATGCGAGTGCTGAAACGAACCAACATCAACAGAATTATGTGATGCAGGTTGGTGACGCTTGTGCGAAATATGACATTCCCTTTTTCTTAGAGTTGCTCGCTTATCCGCTGGACTCTGATAGCACGTTAAAGGCCGATGACGTGAACAGAAAAGAGCGTCTACGTGATACGGTATTACAGTCGGTTGAAGAGTTCGCAAAATCGAAATATCAAGTAGATGTGTTTATGCTTGAAAGCCCAATTGAAGGGAGTGACGCACCGGGTGTTGGTCATCAAGGTGAGGAACATATTCAACCTGTGTTTGAAGAAATGGCTCGATTGGCCAATCGTCCTTGGGCGATGTTGTCGACTGGGGCCACGATGGCTGAGTTTAATAAAATTATGACTCACGCGTATGCCGCCGGCTCATGTGGCTACTTAGCAGGAAGGACCTATTGGTTGGATACACTGGCGCACTATCCTGATTGGTCTGCTATGCAAGCCGATATTCATCAAAATGTGTCTTATTACATCCAAGAGCTTAATGACATTACCGATAAAATGGCAACGCCTTGGTCAAGTCACTCATGTTATTCAGCGCCGCTTGAAGCAGACAGGGCATTCTGTTCACGTTATGCTGACATGTGATTTGTGTCTATTTAATAACAACTAAGAACATAGGTTTAATATGTTATCAGTGCTTATTATCTGCACAACGATCATTGTGCTGGCAACTTTGCTGCCATTATCACGACACCCTCATTGGGTTATTCGAGGGATGGACTTTCCTCGTTTGCAAATTGCGATTGTCGCTGTGGTGTTGTTGGTCGTCGATGCCGTTCTTCTTGATATACAATCGATAAGTACTTTGGCCATTATGGGCGCAACGCTTTTATGTTTGATTTGGCAGTTGTGGTGGGTATTGCCTTATACCGTTTTATGGCCAAAAGAGGTGAAAAGTGCCAGTGGTATTCACCCTGAGAGGCAACTGAGCATTCTCACTTCGAATGTATTAACGCCCAATCGAAATGCCGATGCTTTGATTCAGTTGGTCAGAAAATATAAACCTGATGTGTTGGTAACATTGGAATCGGATCAGTGGTGGGAAGACAAACTCAGTGTATTAGAGGCTGAGATGCCCTACAGTGTGAAATGTCCTCTTGATAACTTGTATGGTATGCATGTATTTTCAAGGTTGCCTCTAGAGGAAGATGAAATTTGCTATCTGGTTGAAAAGGATGTGCCATCGATACATGCCTCGCTGGTGTTACGAACAGGCGACAAAGTCCGTGTGCATTTTATTCATCCAGCGCCACCCAGCCCGTCTGAGAACCCCGAATCGGCGGAACGAGATGCCGAGTTAGTGATTGTAGCGAGAAGTGTAGCTGAAAGTGACCAGCCTGTTATTGTCACCGGAGATCTTAATGATGTCGCTTGGTCGGCTACAACGCGTCTTTTTCTTAAAATTAGTGGCTTGTTAGATCCACGAGTGGGGCGTGGCATGTATAATACCTTTCATGCGTCATATTTCTTTTTGCGGTGGCCATTGGACCATTTGTTTCACAGTCAGCATTTCACACTACGATCCATTCAACGGTTACCCTCGATTGGTTCGGATCACTTCGCTTTGCTGACCAGAGTTTTATTTTCACCGGTTCAAGATAAAAATCAGCAAGGGCTAACCCCCAATGTTACTGACAACGAATGGTCAAAAGACATAACGCAAGAACAGGACGTTAGTAAGCACGATGTGCCGCGACCTGGTGAGTCAAATTAACTGTCGCCTGATGGCGGAAAAAGATTTTAAAATACTTAATTATCCAAGGCTATAAACCAATATCATGACGAGAAAAATATTAAGTTTGAAGGGAAAGCGATCAACAGACGCTGAATCTGCCAATGGAGAGATCGAGGATCAATTTCCTAATGACCCACAAAAACGTTTTTTAAATGGTGTTGTGATCCATCCGGCTCCGTGTATTCGTTTGGAATCCGGATCTAAGCAGCTTTCGATGCGGGCAATGGATTTGATTTCTCCAATCGGTTTGGGTCAGCGAGGATTGATTGTTGCGCCACCGGGCTCTGGTAAAACGACGACGTTAAAGCATATTTGTCAGGCTGTGGGCGAAGCGTACCCTGAGATAAAGCTGTATGCGTTGCTTATTGATGAACGACCAGAAGAAGTGACCGATTTCAAACGCAGTGTGTCGGCAGAAGTTCATGCTTCCTCTTCCGATGAAAGTTATGCCCAGCATGTACGTGTGGCCGATAAGCTGCTTGATAAGGCCCGTAAAGAAGCGGGTGAAGGGCATGATGTGATGATTGTGATTGATTCACTCACAAGACTGTCACGCGTTTATAATGCAGGGCAAAAAAGCAGCGGTCGAACCATGTCGGGCGGACTCGATACTAGAGCACTAGAAATACCGCGAAAACTGTTTGGTGCGGCCAGAAATATTGAGAACGGTGGATCACTTACGATTCTAGCAACGATACTTGTGGATACTGGAAGCCGGATGGATCAGGTGATTTTTGAGGAGTTCAAAGGCACGGGTAATATGGAAATTGTGTTATCTCGAGACGTTGCGAGTCATCGTATTTTCCCCGCGCTGGATATTGCGAAAAGCAGCACGCGCCGTGAGGAGCTTCTTATTGATTCTAAAGATATTGAAAAGGTAAGGGCGTTGCGACGGTCATTAACGGACCTTCCTCCAGTAGACGGCACTAGAAAGCTGGTTGATTTATTGGAAGAGTTCCCAACGAATGCTGAGCTATTAAAGGCTTTTTCACCCGCCTAGTTTTTAAGTCGCTAATGACTTTAAATATTAACAACGAAAGAATCCGATTTCTTAATGGCTTTTAAGGAATCGGATTCTTTCGTTTGAAGGTAAACTACAGGTCTGGATCATTACTAATTAAAGTAAGGTTATCCGTTAAATCAGGGATTTCTTGCGTCGATGACGTCTTTTCAGATGGGTTGGTTACCCCCATGAACTTACCGCCGGGCTCAATGCTCAAGTTGTCGCTATAAACGGTGCCACTAACACGGCCACAACTTAATATTTCAATGCGTGTGGCATGACAGATACCTTCAAAGTGGCCGTTAATGATCAGGTGCTCAGTCGTAATTTCTCCTAGCACGTTACCAGACTCACTAATTTTTAGTTGATTTACAGCCTCAATTTGCCCTTCAACATGCCCATCAATTTGTAGCTGGTTTGCTACTTTGAGGTGTCCGTTAACTGTGCAGCCTTCTGCGATGAGAGTTGTAGTTGATGACTGACTCTTAATTCTATTTTGTCCACCAAAGATTCCCATCTTATTCCTCTTACATTTTTGAAAATTGTATCAAATTTATCAACGTTCCAATCCAAAAATGGTTTTGGATTTAATGGTCGCCCAATAAACCTCACTTCATAGTGAAGGTGAGGGCCAGACGTTAACCCACTGTTGCCTGAATAGGCAATCAAATCGCCTTTTTTAATAAAATCGCCTTTTTTAACAACGAACTTACTTAAATGAGAATAAGAACTCGAAAACCCATATGAATGCAGTATGCGAAGGAAATTACCAGACCCTTTGTTACTCGGTCGTATTGCTTCTATCGCGCCATCTGCCGGTGCATAAATGGGAGTTCCTGTATTCACTGCAAAATCTTGTCCACGGTGATATTTCATGACGCCCGTAACAGGGTGGATTCGTTTACCATAACCTGAAGACGTTCTTGCATTTTTTACAGGCGGACCGCTTGGTATTTGAGTCAGCATGGCTACTCGTATTGAGGAGTTGATGGTGGCCGTGTCCAAACGAGACTCCAGCTTACCGTCATTGTTATCCATGCCCAAAAGACTTTCTAAATCTCCCAGTCGATCAGAAACCAATTGCATTCGTTCTTCTCGCTCTGATAAATCTTGTTCTAAGCTTATTTTTAGTGCGGTGAGTGAGGTGATTTCTTTGCTTAATGAAGATGATTTATTTTCTAGCTCACGCAGTTTTAGTTTTGAGAATTCCGCGTCGTTAAGCAAATAATAAATGATTCCAGCCGCGAGTAAGATACCAAAAAAAATCATGGCACTGATAAATTTGAATGTATGACGAGTTTTCTTCCCAAAGCTAAAGTGCTTCGTTCCATGAATTGAAGAAACGGATACGGTTATATTATCTTTCATCGCTTTGCTTTTGTTACCACATCATAATTACGTTTTAGTGAGTTAGCATACTATCTACATTTGTGTTTTTTTGTAACTTAAAGTTTAGATCACGAGAAAATTCTACTTTTGGCTGGTGTTGTTTTTCGATGGGTGCCGCTGCTTGCCCCCCTAAATCTTCCTTTAATGGTGATTGATTTTTTAGTGTTGTCTCGCTACCACTTCATCTTAAAAGCCTCTTAGAGCAATGTCTTTTGCGCACATCACCTGAGAAGGATATTGCCGTTTTGTTAGCGTCAGATTGCCAAGGACTGAAGGGGAGTGAAGTTCATCGGCCTGCACCTAGCGATTCTCATTTCAAGTGGAACGGACGCAAAAATACAGTTATAAAAATAAAAAACGTACATTGATAATGTTGTCCGTTATGGCCCTGTAGCTGGTAGGATGGACTAAGCTAGTTGAGTGTGTGCTAGAAGAGGGATTAAATGCTAATTTTATGGCGTTCGTCTTTGAGGTAATTGATTTCGATCATCAATGCAGGTGAGCAATTTATACTTGAAAGGGTATAGCTGAAAGCAGACTTGGCTTTTAGGCGGAATAAAGGTGCGAATTTTTTGCAAGGATTTTAGCTTTAGGATCAATTTTCAAACCTTTAGACGTAAAAAAGCATTGTTTTTCGTTTTTTTTAACCTCTCTTACGTTAAGTGCAAACCATTGATTCTAAAGCTATTGATAAATGCTCACCTGTGTAAGATACTTGTTTAGATATTTGTGTCCATTTTTTGTAGATAAAGGGAAGCTTATGCTCAGAAAAACCCTCGTTAGTATTGCTGTGTCAGGCGCACTATATGTGTCCAGCAGTTACGCATTAGAGCTGGGTGAGTTAACCTCTCAATCAAACTTGGATGAGCCTTATCGCGGAAAAATTGTACTTTCCGATGTAGGGTCATTAACAAACGATGATGTTTTGATTCGTTTAGGCAGTGAGAGCGAGTTTCGTCAAGCCGGGTTCGCTCCGACTCGAGTCTTGTCTCAGCTTAAATTTGATGTCACTCGGGTAGATGGTGATTTAATTGTCGCTGTCTCTTCTGATAAGCCTCTTCAAGTTGACGAACTGCATTTTGTTTTGGCTGCTCGCTGGCCAAGCGGCCAAGTTGTTAGGGAATATCAAGCACCATTAAACCAATCCTCCTTGGTTGAAAAGTCTCAAAATGAAGTGGTGCAATCGGCTGCTGTTTCTTCAACATCAAAAGATTCCGTTTTTCGTCAAGCTACGTTGTCTGCAGAGCGAGTGTCTCCGAAAGGGCGATTGAACGTCGTTAAAGGCAACACGCTTTGGTCTATTGCTGGTCAAAATCGTCCTACGAATCAGCTAACTATTTATCAAACAATGATGGCGATACAGGCACTAAATAAAGACGCTTTCTATTCTGATAATATTAACCTTTTAAAAGAGGGAGCGATTTTGCGTTTACCAACGCAGGAACAAATTGCTCTTTTCAATAAGTCTATTTCGAAAGAAGAGTTTCAGCGTCAGCATGACGCTTGGATGGCTCTAAAAAGATCTAAAGGTCAGTCCTCTATTGAGCAAGCCCAGTTAAATACACAGGCGAAAGCGAAAGCCGCCTCTAATGTTGTTGAAACAGGTGGTGATAAACTTACTTTGGCTTCTGGACAAAGTATTCTGCCTGAAAATGTGGCTAGCTCTAATACCGGTGATGACAAAAACTTGGCATTAAATACCTTGCAAGGTGAACTGTCCGCTTCACAAGAAATGCTGGATAAAGAGAAGCGAGAAAAAGGTGAGCTTTCAGGTAAGTTAAGTGATTTGAATAAACAGTTAGAGACATTAGAAAAGCTTATAAGCTTGAAAGATAAGCAAATGGCAGATTTACAGCAGCAATTTACCAGTGCTCAACAAACTCTTCAAGAGCAAAAGAATACAGTAGATCAGCTTTTAGAAGCGGATCAGATTCGTAGAGAAAAAGAGCAAGCTGAAGCTGATTCTCTTGCTAATAAGATTTTCGGAAATCCAATTGTTGTTTCTATTGGTGCTGTGGTTCTTCTGTTGTTTGGTTTCTTGATCGGTCTGGTTATGCGTCGGGCCGGAAAAAAACAAGAGGAGCAAGAATCGTTAAAAAAGGATGAATTTGACCTCTCATCAGCAGCCGCTGTTGCGCCCGTTGTTGCTGTAGCTGCTGCCCAATACGTTGCCGATGATGAAGTCGAAGAAAAAAATGACTTGCAAGAAGAAGATCCATTTGCGTTTGATTTTGGTACACCAGACGCAGATGATGGCCTTGATGATTTTGGTTCTTTCGACGAGGATATTGCTTCTGTTGATTTACCTGACCGGGCAGCAGATGAAGATGTTGATTTGTCAGAAGATCCTGAGAGTGAGCTTGAAAGCGCTTTAGATGAAGATGATTCTGATGATGTGTTTGCGTCATTTGATGAGGCCGATGATTTGTCTGAACCCGAGTTGGACATTGATGCTGAATATGGCTTAGATGAGTTGGACGCATTTGTTGAGGAAGATATTCCTACAATGACGCCGGATGTGATTGAGGCGGATATTGATTCAGAAGGCGAAATCGAAAGTGAAGAAGAGTCTTTTGTTTCTAGCTTATTGAATGATGTCGATCAGGAAGATACAGACGAAGCTTCTATTTTTAGTGGAACGCCAAACGATTCTTTAGCCAATTCGATAGAAGAAACGTTGGCTGAAGCTCAGCAGGAAGACGACGAAATTGAAGTCCCTGCATTTGGAGAAGCCGAAGCCGCAGCAGATGAAGAAGTTAGCGATGAAGAAGAAGAGTTTGATTTTTTTGATGCGAGTGGTGATGAAGCTGCAACTAAATTAGATTTGGCAAGAGCCTATATGGATATGGGGGATGAAGAGGGTGCAAAAGTGATCCTTGATGATGTCATCGAGTCAGGAAATGAGAAACAAATTGCTGAAGCGCAGAATATGATGGAGCGAATGTTCCCAAGTGACTAAAAAAGTTGTACTAGTTGTTGAATATGATGGCTCTGAGTATAAGGGCTGGCAGGCACAAAAACTTGGCATTCCAAGTGTTCAGGAAAGTTTAGAAAAAGCATTGGCTGTGGTAGCAAATCATCCTGTTCGGGTGGTTTGTGCTGGCCGAACAGACTCCGGTGTCCATGCCAGTGCTCAAGTGGTTCATTTTGAAACCGATGCTGAACGAAATGAACGGGCGTGGACTTTAGGCGTTAATACTTACCTACCTTCTGATATTCGAGTGGTGGCAGCACGTGATGTTGCAGATGATTTTCATGCTCGCTTTAGTGCGTTAAGTCGTCGTTATCGATACGTGATTTACCAATCTTCTATTTGCCCAGCCATATTGTCCAATGGGGTAACATGGTCTTATAGAGCGCTTGATGCGCAGGCAATGAAAGAGGCCGCTAGCGTATTTTTAGGTACTCATGATTTCTCTTCTTTTCGTGCCATTGGCTGTCAGGCCAATACACCAATCCGAACGATTTTAAACTTCGATGTCCAGCAGGTAGGTCAATATATTATTCTTGATGTGAGGGCGAATGCATTTTTGCATCACATGATTCGGAATTTTGCTGGGGTCTTAATGTCGATCGGTGCGGGTGAAAAACCTATCGCTTGGGCGAAAAAAACCTTAGATGCTAAAGACCGTACTAAGGGTGGAATAACAGCACCACCAACTGGTTTGTATTTTGTGGGTGTTGAATATCCGGAGCATTTCAATGTGCCTTTTTGTAAGTTAGGGCCACATTTTTTGCCTTATATAGAAGAGTCAAGTTATGACGTGCCAAGTTAAAATTTGTGGAATAACTAATATAGACGACGCGTTAATGGCGTGTCGCTTTGGTGCAAACGCATTGGGTTTTGTCTTTTATGAAAAAAGCCCTAGATACGTAACGCCAGAAATCGCCAATTCTATAGTTGCGAAGCTTCCACCTTTTGTTACGCCAGTGGCTTTGTTTGTTGATGCGGATGCTTCCGTAATAACTTCTGTTATTGGCGGTAGTTCGCGTTGGATGATTCAGTTTCATGGTGCTGAAACAGAATCTGAGTGTCTTTCTTATCAGCGACCCTATATGAAGGCATTGAGAATAAAAATAGGGGATGATGTGTCGGCGTTGGTAGATCAATACCCAAGCGCCAGTGCAATGCTATTGGATGCTTATAAAGCTGGTATTCCTGGTGGTACGGGTGAAGTGTTTGATTGGTCGTTAATACCAAAGGTGTTGTCTAAGCCGATTGTATTGGCTGGAGGTTTGACGCCAAATAACGTTGAGCAGGCGATAAAGCAAGTTGCTCCTTATGCTGTTGATGTAAGTGGTGGTGTTGAATTGTCTAAAGGCATAAAGAGTGAGCCTAAGGTTCGAGAATTTATTAATGGAGCAAAATGTGGATAGCAATGATATCAATCTAGATTTACCCGATGCCCATGGCCACTTTGGCCCATATGGTGGTGTGTTCGTATCAGAAACGCTCATGTCTGCATTAGACGATCTAACCAAAGTATATGAGCGTTTGTCTAAAGACAGTGAATTTCAAGCGGCTTTTGATTATGACTTGGCGCATTATGTCGGGCGTCCATCGCCGCTTTATTTTGCACAGCGCCTAACAGAAAAAGCTGGCGGGGCAAAAATTTATCTAAAACGTGAAGATTTAAATCATACCGGTGCGCACAAAATAAACAATACGATTGGTCAGGCATTGCTTGCTAAGCATATGGGTAAACCAAATATTATTGCTGAAACAGGCGCTGGTCAGCATGGCGTAGCATCTGCGACTGTAGCGGCTCGTTTAGGATTGAAGTGCAAGGTGTTTATGGGGGCGGAGGATATTCGTCGCCAATCACTGAACGTTTATCGTATGAAGCTACTCGGTGCAGAAGTTATTTCTGTTGAGTCAGGCACTAAGACATTAAAAGACGCACTTAATGAAGCGATGCGTTATTGGGTCGGCAATGTGGATGATACTTTTTATATTATTGGTACCGCCGCAGGCCCGCATCCATACCCTAAATTAGTGCGAGATTTTCAGTCCGTTATTGGTCGTGAAACCAAAGCCCAGTGCCTAGCTCAAGAAGGGCGTTTACCCGATGCGCTTGTTGCTTGTGTCGGTGGTGGTTCAAATGCCATTGGTATGTTTCATCCTTTCATAAAAGATGAAAGCGTTGCTATGTATGGCGTAGAAGCAGGCGGGGACGGAATCGAAACGGGTCGTCACGCGGCGCCTTTATGTGCTGGACGACCAGGTGTATTACACGGTAACCGTACTTATGTAATGGCGGATGATGACGGTCAAATCATCGGCACTCATTCTATTTCAGCTGGTTTGGATTACCCTGGTGTTGGCCCTGAACATGCTTGGCTTAAAGACATTGGCCGTGCTAATTATGTCGCGATCAATGACGATGAGGCAATGGATGGTTTTCGTGATTTAACACGATTAGAAGGTATTATGCCTGCATTAGAGTCGAGTCACGCGGTGGCTTACGGTATGAAGTTAGCTGCGACGATGGAAAAGGATAAGATTGTTGTTATCAATCTTTCAGGTCGTGGTGATAAAGACATTCTTACTGTTGCAGAAATAGATGGGATTGAAGTATGAGTCGCATTAAGCAATGTTTTGAAAATTTAGCAAAATCTGGTAAAAAGGCGCTTATTCCTTATATTACTGCAGGTGATCCGGCGCCTGATCATACGGTTACTATGATGAATGCTTTGGTTGCTGCAGGGGCTGACATTATTGAAATTGGCATGCCTTTTTCAGACCCGATGGCGGATGGTCCAGTCATTCAATTGGCTTGTGAGCGTAGCTTGGCGGCGGGCACCAGTGTTAAAAAAGTATTGCAAATTATTACTGAGTTTAGACGTAACGATAAGCAAACGCCGATTGTTTTAATGGGCTATTTGAATCCAATTGAGTTCTTTGGTTATCAGGCTTTTTCGGATGCGGCAAAAGAAGCGGGCGTTGATGGTATTTTATTAGTCGATCTGACTCCAGAAGAGGCGATAGATGTAGTAGAATGCTTCCGAGACAACGAGATCGACCTTATTTATTTGTTGTCACCAACGACGACATCGGAACGTGCAAAGAAAATTTGTAACTTAGCATCAGGCTATGTTTACTACGTTTCGGTGAAAGGGGTGACGGGATCTGCTGAATTAGATGTCGATAGCGTTAAAAAGCATGTGGATTCTTTGCGTACTATAACCACGTTGCCGATTGGTGTTGGTTTTGGTATTCGTGATGCAAAAACCGCAGCGGCCGTAAGTAAATGTGCTGATGGTGTAATTGTCGGCAGTGTATTAGTAAACGCTATTGCTGAAAATAAAGATCGTCAAAAAGAATATATAGCTGACGCTTTAGGGTCTATTTTAGCGCCAATGCGTAGTGAAATGGACGCGTAAGCGGCAGCAAATGAGAATGTGGAGAATTAAATGAGTAGCTGGTTAGATAAATTTGTACCTTCCATCGTGCGCAGTGAATCAAAGCGCGCTACAACAGGCACTGTGCCTGAAGGTCTTTGGAAAAAGTGTCCAAAATGTGAAAATGTTCTGTACCGTCCGGAGCTAGAAAAAAACTTAGATGTTTGTCCAAAATGTAATCATCATCTTCGTGTTGGTGCTCGTCGTCGTTTGGATATTTTCTTGGACAAAGAAGGGCGTCATGAAATTGGTGCGCATCTTGAACCAGAAGATAAATTAAAATTCAAAGATACAAAGCGTTATAAAGATCGCATTGTTGATGCTCAAAAAAAGACGGGTGAAAAAGACGCTCTAGTCGCAATGCAAGGTGTGCTAAATGGTATGCCAGTGGTTGCTGTTGCGTTTGAATTTGGCTTTTTGGGCGGTTCAATGGGAGCCATTGTTGGTGAGCGTTTTATTCAAGCAGTCAATGTTTGTCTAGAAAAGCGTATTCCACTTATTTGTTTCTCCGCTTCTGGTGGCGCTCGTATGCAAGAGGCGCTTATCTCTTTGATGCAAATGGCTAAAACCAGTGCTGGTTTAGAGCGTATGAAGCAAGAAGGCATCCCATACATTTCTGTCATGACAGATCCTGTTTTTGGTGGTGTTTCTGCCTCTTTAGCGATGCTGGGTGATCTGAACGTTGCAGAGCCGAATGCTTTGATTGGCTTTGCCGGGCCTCGAGTTATTGAGCAAACCGTACGTGAAAAACTGCCAGAAGGTTTCCAACGTAGCGAATTTTTATTAGATAAAGGTGCGCTAGATATGATCATCAAGCGTGATGAAATTCGTGATCGTTTGTATAATATCTTATCTTTGCTCACCCATAAGGTTGCTTAATTAAATGACGCACACGTCATTATCGAGTTGGCTTTCATATATTGAAAGCCAACATCCCTCTGAGATAGAGCTGGGCCTGGAAAGAGGGAGTAAAGTGTTAGCTAGATTAAATTTATCTAGGCCAAAAGTAAAAGTCATAACAGTGGCAGGCACCAATGGCAAAGGTTCCACCTGTGCTATGTTGACCCAATACCTCTGTACACAAAACTATTCTGTTGGTACTTATACATCCCCGCATTTTCTTGATTTTAATGAGCGCATCGCCTTAAACAATACCTCTTGTGATGACGATCTTATTTGTCGTGCATTTGAAGCGATTGAAGCAGCACGAGAAAACATATCATTAACGTATTTTGAGTTTAGTACTCTCGCGGCTCTATGGATTTTTGATCAATCCAAGCTGGACTATTGGGTACTAGAGGTTGGGTTGGGTGGGCGTTTAGATTCAGTCAATATGATTGACACTGATGTGGCGGTGGTAACATCAATTTCCTTGGATCATATCGATTGGCTAGGGGATAACCTTGATGTTATTGCTCGCGAGAAAACAGGCATAGCGAGAAAGGATAAGCTGCTAATCAGTGGTGTGGTTAACCCACCAAGCTCCATCGCGACGACGGCATTGGACGTGGGAGCGCATTTGCGCCAAAAGGGGATTGATTTTAGTTTCACGTCAAATCAAAGTGAGTGGGCGTGGGCTGGTAATGGCGTTCAATTCGATAATTTGCCGATACCATCTTTGCCGCTACAAAATGCTGCGACCGTGATTGCGGTGTTGGTCTTTATGGAGCTTGCCCCTGCCCAAGAAGATTTGGCCACACTTTTTCGTACCGCGCAATTAACGGGGCGCTTTCAGCAGGTTGCTTCTTCTCCTGATATATACATTGATGTGGCGCATAACCCAGAAGCGGCGGTGGAGCTTGCTCGCCGCGTGAGCCATTTTTCGCGTCAACCTGTTGCCGTGTGTGGCATGTTAAAAGACAAAGACATTGATGGTGTGATGACTTATCTTGCGCAGAGTTTTTCTGATTGGTTTTGCGCTGATTTAGCCGGGCCAAGAGGGGCAAGAGCCAATGAGTTGGTTGAGTGTATTATACGATGCTCTCCAAGTATGTCTTCGAAAGTGAAGGCTTTTGATTCTGTGCATGACGCGTTTGACGCCGCTTTGACTAAGGCGAAAGAGGAGCAACGTTCAGTAATTGTTTTTGGCTCTTTTGTCACCGTCTCGAATTATTTGGCGTTTAGTCAATTGAAGAGTGATTTATGATTGATAGAACCATAACATACAGACTTATTGGTGCCGGCATCATGGTGCTGTCCGCTGCGGTAATACTGCCATTAGTTTTAGATGGTGAGCGTCCAGCTGAGCTAGATGTTCAGGTTCAGGTAACGTCACCACCAGCTTTCCCTATTATAGAAATTGCCCCGGTCAAGCCTGCAGACAGTTTACCGATTGAATCAAATAGCACAGATAATAAAGCAGTAGGCGAAATTCGTCTTATTCCTGTTCCACAATCAGCAAAAGATACTGAAAGTATCCGTAACACTGATTCTAAGACACCTGGAGCTGATAATAGCCCCGTAGTAACAGCGTCAGCTAAAAAAGTATTGCCTGAAAAGGTGGCAGATCGTTGGGTGCTTCAAATTGCAACGTTTAAAAGCAAAGACAACGCTATTCGTTTAGTCGATAAGCTTAAAGACTCGGATTACGATGCTTATAGTTTAACGACAAATTCGCTCTATAAAGTATACGTCGGCCCTGAATTTAAGCGGGAAACCTCTGAAAGAATGCGTGAAGAAATTAAGAAAAAGTTTAGCTTAACTGGCATTGTTGTTAAGTATTCAGTGAATTAATACGAGGTTTTTTATCTCAGTATTTGGAAAATGTCAGTCATCTGTTAAACTGCGCAGCGATTTTTAGAGGTATTCATGGAACAAGTAAATTCAATGTCGACGATTGATTGGTTGATTATTGCCGTGGTGATTCTTTCCACACTTTTAAGTTTGAAAAGAGGGTTTGTAAAAGAAGTATTATCGCTTCTTACTTGGGTTATTGCCTTTATTGTATCGATAAAATTCTCTGACCAAATGCAAGCTCTGCTACTTGATCAAGTTCAAAACGATCAGATTCGTTATATTGTTTCTTTTGTTTCTCTGTTTATAGCAACCTTGGTGGTAGGGGCGTTAGTCAGTTTTTTACTAGGCTCACTGATTCAGGTAACAGGCTTGTCGAGCACTGATAGAGTATTAGGCATGCTCTTCGGCTTCGCGCGAGGCAGTTTGATTGTTGTGGCTTTTGTCTCGTTATTGAGCTTGAGCCCTGCTATAGAGAAAACAGAGTTTTGGAAAACATCACAATTGATCCCTCAATTGGGGCAGTTGAATAACTGGACGCGTGATATGTTAGGCAAGAGTTCGGATCTTATGGATTCGACTCTCATTGACCGCGCCCTTGGTAATTAGCTGCTGAACATCGCAGCCAAATAAAGAAAGAACCTTGCGGCGTTTGTCGCAATTCCCCAACACGAGGATCTAGAGCATGTGTGGTATCGTTGGTGTCGTAGGCACGTCTGTGGTTAACCAAGCAATTTTTGATGCGTTAACCGTTCTTCAGCATCGTGGGCAAGATGCTGCAGGTATGGTAACCAGCCATAACGGACGATTATGTTTGCGCAAAGACAATGGTCCGGTGAGTGAGGTATTTCGCACTCGCCATATGAAAAAACTCCAAGGCAATATAGGGATAGGCCATGTTCGCTATCCAACGGCTGGAACATCCAGCTCAGCAGAAGCTCAACCTTTCTATGTTAACTCTCCTTACGGTATTTCTCTTGCACACAATGGCAATTTAACGAATACGACTAAACTGAAGCGTGAGGTGTTTGAATCTGACTTGCGTCATATCAATACTACTTCTGACTCTGAAGTGCTCGTAAACGTATTGGCCCATGAGCTTCATCAAGAAGGAAAATTAATTCCTACGCCAGAAGATATTTTCAATGCGCTTGAGCGTGTTTATAAACGTATTGAAGGTGGTTATGCGGTTGTTACTCTGATCACTGGTTATGGTATTTTGGCGTTCCGTGATCCTGATGGTATTCGTCCATTGATTTACGGCTCTAAGCAAACCGAGGCTGGTCTTGAATACATGGTGGCCTCTGAAAGTGTTGCGCTTGACGCGGCAGGCTTTAAAGTCGAACGTGATATTCAACCCGGAGAAGCTATCTTTTTTGATGTAAACCATAAGGTTCATGTGCGTCAATGTACGCCTAAAAAAGTCGCTCGTCCTTGCTTGTTTGAATACGTTTACTTTGCTCGACCGGACACTGTTATTGATAATATTTCGGTTTATAAAGCGCGAATTAATATGGGCGATCGCCTTGCCGCGAAAATTCAACGTGAGTGGAAAGGCATTGATATTGATGTGGTTATCCCCATTCCCGATACCAGCCGTACGGCTGCTCTGCAAATCGCACAAGCATTGAATATTCCGTTCCGTGAAGGCTTGGTAAAAAATCGCTATATTGGTCGTACCTTTATTATGCCGGGTCAAGAAATTCGCAAAAAATCGGTTCGTCAAAAGTTAAACCCAGTTCCCTATGAGTTTAAAGACAAAACGGTCTTGTTGGTTGACGATTCCATTGTTCGCGGTACAACGAGTAAAGAGATCATCGAAATGGCAAGAGAGGCGGGCGCGAAAAAGGTATATATCGCTTCAGCTGCACCGGAAGTTCGTTATCCAAATGTATATGGCATTGATATGCCAGCGGCGCATGAATTGATTGCCCATAACCGTAATGTTGATGAGATTTGCAAGTTAATTGGCGCAGATAAATTGATCTTTCAAGACCTAGATGATTTGATCGAAGCGTGTATTGATGAAAAACACTCTGACGTTCGAGAATTTGATACGTCTGTTTTTGATGCAACATACATAACCGGCAATATTGATAGTGTCTATTTGGCCAGTATTGAAGGTGCGCGAAATGATTTGAATAAATCTGCTATCGAAGATATGCAGAGTAGCGATATGATGCACCCTATGTAATATTTTCAGTATCTCGTGACGGATTTAACTAAGCCAGGTCTCGCCTGGCTTAGTTGTTTTTGGGAAAGATTTTAAGAATGGCTTTGCGTATGACGGCGCGCTCATTAAATGCCTTAAAATTGGTTGAGTATTTAGAAGCGCATTCTAAAGTGCTTAAGGTGAATTGCCGAACCATAAGTATTATGAATCGATTAAGCAGAAGCAAAAAGATTTTGGTGGCTTGTTATCCTTTGAAGTCGAAGGTGGGCGTGAAGCCGTGTGGCTAGTTAATAACGGCACAAAATTGATGTCGATTACTTGTGGTTTAGGCGATACGAAAACCTTGGTTACTCATCCTGTAACGACGACTCATGGTCGATTAACGAACGAAGAAAAAGCCAAAGCAGGTATTACCGAAGGTTTGATTCGTGTATCGGTTGGGTTAGAAGATATTGACGATATTATTGCAGACGTAGACTTTGCCCTAGCGCAATTGTCTTAAATGCGCGTAGCTTAATAATATAGGCAAAAAAATGGCTTTAGAATAATATCTAAAGCCATTTTTTTATGCGAGCCACCTTAGCTTTCTAGTCGCCTTTTTCTATGCTGTTTTCTTCTTGCTCAATTTTATCTTGTTTAATGCTCGCTTCTTGTAATGCTTCCAACTGCTTTCTTTCTTTTTTGCGATAACCTAATACGAGCAAACAAGGTGTCAGTATGAGTGTTAGTGGTGTCGCAAAAGTCAGTCCACCAGCAATCGCGGTTGATAGTTGTGTCCACCATTGCGCAGAGGGCGCGCCAACGCTTAATGATTGATGAATTAAATCAATGTTTAATTGGAACACCATAGGAATCAAACCAAGAATGGTGGTAACTGTGGTCAACATTACTGGCCTTAAGCGCTGTACGCCGGTACGGATAGCGGCTTCACGAACCATCATTCCTTGTTTACGTAATCCGTTAAAGGTGTCTATTAAAACGATATTGTTATTTACGACGATCCCCGCCAACGCAATAACACCAACGCCGCTCATAACGATGCCGAAGGGCTGGCCTTTCATCATGAGTCCAATAAGTACGCCCATCGTCGAAAAAATAACGGCGCTTAGGATTAACAAACATTGAAAGAAGTTATTGAACTGAGTGACCAGAATTATAGCCATAATAAAGAAAGCAACACCAAAAGCTTTCATTAAAAACATCATGGATTTTTGCTGATCTTCTGTATTACCACGGAATTCATAGCTGACAGTTTTATCGATATTGGCGGCATCAAGCTTGATTTTAATGGCCTTGATAACTTCGTCGACCACTAGACCATCTTTGACATCAGCATCAATTTTAATGGTTTTCTTTCCGTCTGTTCTGTTTATTATTCCTTGTTTTGGTGCTGCATAGCGCTGAATGAAGTTGCTCGCAGGTATGCTTCCTTGATTCGTCGGGATTTGTAGCTGATCTAACTGGTCTAAGCTGCGTTGATTAACAGGGTAGCGAAGCACAATATCAATTTTGTCGTCGGCGCCATCCGGTAAGAAATCACTTAATGTAATGCCTGTGGTAACCAGCTTAATAACATTCCCTAAGCTATTCACATCAACGCCGTATCGACTGGCTTCAGCGCGATTTATATCGATACGCCATTCGATTCCCGGTAAAGATCTATCATCGCTCACTGTGATGATTTCTTCTCTTTCAAGCAACTTTCTAGTGATTTCGTCGGCCGCAAGATTTAGGGCGACTGAATAATTTGAGCTAAGTTGCAGTTGAATATCGGCACCCGATTGTGGGCCGCCTTGCTCTTTTTCGGCACTTACTTCGATGCCTGGAATTTGTTTTGTTCTCTCTCGAATACGATCCAAAATAACGCTGGCAGAATCTCGTTTGTACCAATCAATAAACTCCATACTGATTGAGCCAATGCTGTCAGGAGCCGCGCTGTTGCCTGGCGTAGCATAAGACGTTGTCACGACACTTTTAAGCTCTGGCGTCCCAATTACCTGTCGCTCAACTTGTTTTACGAGCGCATCTTTTTCGTCAAGAGAAAGGTCACCACGAGCGCGAATGTCTAAATTCGCAGATTCTGGCTCAATATTTGGGAAAAATTCTACCCCTTTTCCGAATTGCCCATAACTGGCAAAAACGCTAATAAGCAGCGTGATAGTGAACAAGAGAACCCAAATAGGGCGCTCTACTAGACGAGTAAGTACTCGGCCGTATAAGCCGGTTGGGCCTGTTAGCTGGCTTAGATCACCTGTTTCAGTAATGCGTAACGTGTGCATGGTCTTTTCACTGTAAGCGCCTTTTTTACCAATGATAGATCCAATGGTAGGTAATACGATGAGCGCCATAATAAGAGACGATGACAGAGTCGCTATAATAGTAATTGGCATGTAACGCATAAATTCGCCAACGATGTCAGGCCAAAATAATAGTGGCATGAAAACGGCGAGAGTGGTTGCAGTAGATGCTGTAATTGGCCACGCCATACGTTTGGCGGCTTCGCTATAAGCCTGACGTTTTGAGGCGCCTTCTGCCAGTTTTCGGTCAGCGTATTCTGTGACAACAATGGCGCCGTCAACCAGCATGCCGACACTGAGTATTAAGGCAAATAGCACGACCATGTTGATGGTGTAGCCTTGCAAATCCAAAATCAAGATGCCAGATAAAAACGCACCAGGAATGGCTAAACCCACTAATAAAGCGCTGCGAATACCAAGTGCCCAAACGATGACAATCATTACTAGTAGGGTGGCAGCTAAGACGTTGTTGAATAAATCGTTGAGTGATGTCTCGATGTCTGTTGATTTATCACCGGTTAGGTTGTATTCAACTCCGTCAGGCCATTGTTCACTTTCGTCTTTTACTACGGCTTTAACGGCTTCAATAGTCTCAATGATGTTAACGCCAACGCGTTTTGAAACCGCTAAAGTTATGCTGCGCTTACCTTCTACACGAGCATAGCTGCTTGGGTCTTCAAAGGTTAGTTCGCCAGTGGCAATGTCACCTAAAAGGACCACTTGGTCGCCATCGGCTTTTATTGGTAGATTAAGAATGTCTTCTTTGGTTTTTAGTAAACCTGGAACTTTAAGAGAAAATCGTCCTGCGCCAGTATCCAAGTTGCCGGCGGCAACCAAGCGATTGTTACCTGAAACGAAGTTCGCTACATCGGCAAGAGAAAGATTGTAGGATTCTAGTTGTTCAGGACGAATAATGATTTGTGCTTGCTGATCTCTGTCGCCGCTTATACTGGCTTCTAATACACCGTCCACCGCTTCAATTGAGTCTTGAAGGTTTTTCGCGGTACGGCTAAGGGTGGCAAAACTGACGTTCCCGGATAGATTAACGCGTAATACAGGGAAGGTTGAGAGGTTTATTTCGGAGACGGTTGGTTCATCTGCATCATCCGGTAGTTCACTTTTAGCTCGATCAACTTTGTCTTTTGCATCGCTAATCGCTTGATCGATGTCTACGCCAGACTCGAATTCAAGAATAATAGACGCGTGACCTTCAGAAGCGGTCGATTTAAGTTCTTTTAATCCTTCTAAGCCTTTTAGCTCTTTTTCTAAAGGATGTACTAATAAACTGTCTGCATCTTCTGGCGAAATGCCTTCTAAAGAAACAGAAACATACGCCATTGGGATGGTGATGTCTGGATCACTTTCTTTGGCTATTTCAATATAAGAAACCGTGCCCATGATGAGTATCAGGACAAAAAACATCATTACGGTGCGTGAGCGAGCTAAGGCCGCCTCAATCAATGTTTGCATGTTGAGCCTCCCTTAGTTTTGATAGTGTGCATCGACTTTATCGCCAGCAGACACAAACCCTTGTCCGACAGTAATAATATTGACGTTATCGGGTAGGCCGCTAACCCAAACTTGATCTCGTTCAGATTTGACTATCTCGACAGGTGAGATAACGACTTTATTATCAATGTCGATTGTCTTAATGGCGGTTCTGCCAGTGTTGTCGAGTGTTAATAAGGCAGGGGAGAAGGCGTGTGCTTTTTGCTCGTCTAAAATGAAATTAACCGCAGCAGTTAGCCCTGCTGGAATAACGTTCTCTGGGTTATCTACTTGCATTTCGACACTAATTGTTCGGCTAGATTCATTGGCCGTGGTACTGATGTAAGAAACAAAACCTTCTGCTTCATAACCAGACTCAAGGCGAATATTTCCTTGTGTGCCTAGCTTAACTAGTTGGATCTTATTTTGCGGAATATTGACGCTGACTCTGATAGGGTTCAAAGACACCAATGTACCAACCGATGCGCCGACCGATAGCACTTGCCCTTCTTGAACGTCCAGCGTGTTTAATACACCGGAAAAAGGAGCAGTCAGATTCGCATTTTCTAAATCCACCGACAAAGCACGTTCAACTGATTTGGCTGAGGCAAGATCGGTTTCAGCTTGTGCAACATTAACCTTGGAGGAAAGATTATTGGCTGCAAGTTTTTTCATACCATCTAACTCAAGCGTTCTTTGCTTTACTAAAAGGCGAGCTTGTTCAATTTGAACCTTCAGTGTACGAGTGTCTATCTGGGCAATAGAACTGCCTTTTTTTACAAAATGACCTTTTTCGACAGGTAGCTTGATGATTCGGCCTTGAAAGCTGTTTGTTAGTAGTAAGGTCTCATCCGCTAGTGTTTTCCCACTTAAAGGTAAGTTCATTTCAATGGATTTCACAATCAGTGTTTTTGCCTGAACTGAATAAGCAAGTTTAGCCTCTGCCGTTTGTGATGAAATGGTGTTTTCTTCGGGCGTCGATTCAGTTGGACTAACCGTAATGCCATTGCCACCAAAATACATCCAACCGACAGTTACTGCGGCGATAACAACGGCCGTTATCGGTCCTACTTTACTTTTGAACTCCATTTAATGCTCCATGAAATAAAAAATTTTATTATATTAAAGACAGTATATTCGTAAAAAATGATGAAGGAATATGTTTTATTTAATCTTTATAAAGATCATAACAACTTTAATGCGTCGTTTTATGACAAAAATTGCTTATTTAATTTTCTAACAACAAAATCCTCTTTCTTTTTTAGCATTTGACGGCTTGTATTTACTGAACCTTCGCTTAGAAGGATGGTACTATATCGCCACAAAATTTTTACATTATATGAGTAGATATGAGTCTATTGTCGTTAGAACAGATTAGTGTTGCTTTTGGGCATAACCCACTGCTGTCAAAAATTAGTTTTTCAGCGGACGCTGGCGA
This sequence comes from Marinomonas primoryensis, assembly GCF_013372285.1. Lineage (NCBI taxonomy): Bacteria > Pseudomonadati > Pseudomonadota > Gammaproteobacteria > Oceanospirillales > Oceanospirillaceae > Marinomonas > Marinomonas primoryensis. The sequence continues at coordinate 1,960,135 of NZ_CP054301.1, forward strand.
ACGTGTTGCTATTATCGGCCGTAATGGCGCAGGTAAATCCACTTTATTGAAAGTCATCTCTGGTGAGCAAGTTGCCGACGAAGGCATGGTTCGCATCGAAGGGGGGATGAAAGTCGCACAGCTTCCACAAGAGCTGCCAGCGGCCAATGAAAAAACGGTTCGTGAAGTCGTGAGTGAAGGCGCAGGCCAAGCCCATACTTTGATGGCACGTTATTTTAAATTATTAGAAGATTTCGAGAATGATCATTCAAATGAACTAGGTGACATTCAAACCGAGCTAGACAAAATTCAAGGCTGGGATCTTGAGCAGCGAGTGAATCACATGATTCAACGTTTGGCTCTTCCTGCTGATAAGTTGATGTCGGAGTTGTCAGGTGGTTGGCGTCGTCGTGTTATTTTGGCGCAAGCGTTAATTTCTAATCCTGATGTACTGCTGCTAGACGAACCAACAAACCATTTGGATGTTCCTACGATCGAATGGATGGAGCAACAGCTTCAACAATTTCGTGGTTTGATTCTCTTTATTACCCATGACCGTCGTTTTCTTGAAAAGCTGGCCAATCGTATTATTGAGTTAGATCGCGGTAACTTAATTTCATTTAGCGGCAGCATTCATGCGTTTTTAGCCTTCAAAGAAAAAATGTTGGAAGAAGAAGAGCGTGCAAATGCATTGTTTGACAAGCGCTTAGCAGAAGAAGAAGTGTGGATTCGTCAAGGTATCAAAGCTCGTCGTACTCGTAACGAAGGTCGAGTTCGTGCTTTGGAGGCATTGCGAGATGAACGTTCTGAGCGCATTGGTCGTCAAGGTAATGCGAAAATGGCGATTGAGACCAAAGATAAATCCGGCAAGCTAGTCGCCGAATTCACCCAAGTGAGCCACTCTTTTGATGACAAAGTCATTTTGCAGCCTATGGATCTGGTTGTTTCTCGTGGTGATCGCATTGGACTGATTGGTCCGAATGGTTGTGGTAAGAGTACTTTCCTGAAAATTCTCTTAGGAAACTTAGAGCCTTCTTCCGGTACGGTTCACCAAGGTACCAAATTAAACATCGCTTACTTTGACCAATTGCGCGAACAGTTAGACCCAGAACAAACCGTGGCGGAAAACGTTGGTGAAGGCAAAGATGTTATTGAAATTAATGGCCAAAACAAACACGTTATTGGTTATCTTGGTGACTTCCTTTTCCCACCAGAGCGAGCACGTACTCCAGTAAAAGCCTTGTCTGGTGGTGAACGAAATCGCGTGTTGTTGGCGAAATTATTTACTCGTCCAGCCAATCTTTTGATAATGGATGAGCCGACCAACGACCTTGATGTAGAAACATTGGAACTGCTCGAAGAGCTGCTAATGAACTACGATGGCACCTTGTTATTGGTAAGTCATGACCGTGCTTTCCTTGATAACGTTGTCACAAGCGTGATTGCGTTTGAAGGCGAAGGCAAAGTCAAAGAATACGTCGGCGGCTATCAAGACTGGATTCGCCAAGGTGGTAAATTCCCAACGGAATCGACGTCTCAGACTAACGATGAGCCAACCAAAAAAGAAAAAGCCAAGCTAGAGGCAAAGAAAGAAGCCGCGCCAGCGGTTAAGCCCAAAGCCAAGCTAAGCTATAAACTGCAGCGTGAATTTGAAAACATGCCAGAAGCCATTGCTACGTTGGAACGAGACATTGCGTCTCTTCATGTTACAACAAGCGCAGCGGATTTCTATTCAGGTGATGCAGAACAAGTGCAAAAAACATTGTCGAAAGTATCACACAAAGAACATGAGCTTGAAACAACGATGGAGCGTTGGCTTGAGCTTGAAGAAATGAAAAACGGGTAATTTATGACGCAGAAAATAAAAGCAGTTTCTTTTGTGCCACGTTTCTTTGGTGCCTTCGGTCAGTTTTTCAAATACATGGGGAGCGGCGATTATGCCGCTCGCTGTCAGCAAGCGAATAAAGGCGAACTCTTCGCTTTTGAAGCTGAACCAACGGTCATTACTGAAACAGTAGAAGTGATTCGTGAAATTGAAGTGATGGCGCCAGCTTTGGATACGGTTAACGAAGACGGTGCACACCAATTACTGCTGCTTTTACAACAAGAAGCGCGTTTCATCGACTTCCTTCAAGAAAGCATTGATGATTATGCGGATGCAGATGTTGGCGCGGCAGCACGCCAAATTCATGCGGGTTGCTCTAAAGTATTGACGCAGCACTTTACCATCGAAGTGGTGAATTCCGCGGCAGAAAACAGCCGAATTGAGATACCAGCCGATTACGATGCTAAGCAGATTAAATTGGAAGGCCGAGTGGAGGGCGCTGGTCCTTATACCGGTACTTTGATTCATCCTGGTTGGAAAATCACAGACACACGTTTACCGAAAGTGACAAACACCGAAAGCCTAACTATTTTGGCGCCAGCCGAAGTCGAGGTATAACCCATGAGCGACTACTTTATTGGTATCGATTTAGGTACCACGCATTCTGCTGTCTATTATTCCCAGTCGGGTCAATCCCAAGCAGGGCGTATTCAACAACTGGCGATCCCGCAATTTATCGCGGCTGGCCAAGTCGATTCTCGTCCTTTATTACCTTCTTTTATTTACTTTCCTCATGACACTGAATTCTTAGAAAGTGACTTACTGTTGCCGTGGGGAAAAGCCCATTCGATTGTGGGCCAATTAGCACGTGAGTTGGGGACTAAGTCGTCTGGTCGTTTAGTACAAAGTGCAAAAAGTTGGTTGTGTCATTCTCGTGTTGGCGCGGATGAAAACGTACTTCCTGTCGATGCGCTTGAAGAAGTTGAAAAAATCTCTCCTGCTGCTGTGACTGAAATCTTGTTAGCGCACCTAGTAAATGCTTGGAAAGTTTCTTTTCCAAATGCGCCTATTACAGAGCAAAACGTTGTCATTACCGTGCCTGCGTCATTTGACCCTGCAGCTCGTGCGATTACCGAGCAATCAGCAGAACGAGTCGGCTTACGAGCACGCTTGATAGAAGAACCGCTGGCCGCGTTTTATGCGTGGCTGAGTGACCAAAAAAATTGGACGGAAAACTTAACCGTTAACGAACATATTTTAGTGGTCGATGTGGGGGGTGGAACCACAGATTTGTCTTTGATCCAAGCCGTTGAGAAAAATGACGCATTAGGTCTAGAGCGCGTAGCGGTTGGTCGTCACATACTATTGGGTGGCGACAACATGGACATGACTTTAACCTATCATTTGGCGGCTCAACTTGCGCAAAAAGGTACTAACCTTGAACCTTGGCAGATCACCGGCTTAACCCAAGCCTGTCGTGAAGCCAAAGAGCGTTTGTTGTCTAATCCAGATATTGCTGAAACCAGTGTCGTCGTACCGAGTCGCGGTCGCAGCTTGTTTAATAACAGTGTCAAAGCCACGTTAACCCAAGCCGATGTTCAGCAATTGTTGATTGATGGTTTCTTTCCTCAAGTACAGTTAGGTGAGCAAGCTCATAAAGTCGCTCGTAGTGGTTTTAGCACCATCAATTTAGATTATGAAGGCGATCCAGCCATCACTCGACACATTAGTGAGTTTTTATCTCGACACGATGTGAAGCCGAGTAAAATATTACTGAACGGCGGCGTGTTCAATGCGACGGTGATACGCAATACACTAGAGGCTCGCTTACAAAGCCTATTAGGTGGCATGCCGTTAACGATGTTGACACCTTCTCACTTAGATTATGCAGTGGCCAAAGGCGCAACCTATTACGCCAAAGTTCAAGCGGAAGGCGGCGTTAAGGTCAAAAGCGGATTAGCGTCGAATTACTACATTGGTGTTGCCAGTCCAATGCCCGCGATTCCTGGTATGGCGCCGCCGGTTGATGCTATTTGCGTCGCACCATTTGGTTTAGAAGAGGGTTCAGAGGAGCAGATGCTACCCAATGAATTCTCTCTTGTGGTCGGTGAAAGCGTTATATTTCGTTTTTTCCAATCCAAACACAATGAAGCGGATGCCGTGGGTAAAGTCGTGTCTGCTTTCGCTTTGGGTCAGTTGAATGAACTGAGCCCTTTGTCAGTTCGTTTGGACGCTGGACATTATCAAGCAGGGGAAATGGTGCGTATTTATCTAACCGCTCGTGTTACTGAGTTGGGCTTATTGTTATTGCAAGCGCACGACACACAGTCTGATTTAAACTGGACCATTGAGTTTCAAGTTAGAGAGGTCTAAATCATGGCGCAACCAGCTTTTGGCTCTTCTTATCGAGTGGGAATTGATTTAGGGACGACGAACTGTGTCGTTTCTTACCTTTCATCGACGTGTCTGGACTCTGATCGAAATACACCGACACTATTGCCTATCCCTCAAGTAATGAGCGATGGCTCTGTGCAGGAATTTGATTATTTGCCGAGTGCAATTTACCTGCTGGCCAACGATGAGATAGGGAAGATTGTTCCTATTTTACCTTGGCGTCATCATGATACAGAATGTGTCGTTGGCATGGGCGCATTAGCCTTAGGCCAACGCCGAACAGGGCAATTAGTACAGAGTGCAAAAAGCTGGTTGAGTCACCGACAAGTCGATCGTCGCTCAGCCATTCTTCCCTGGGGAAGTGATTCGGTAAAAAAGCTCAGTCCATTACAAGCCAGTAAGTTACTTCTTTTACACATTAGGCAAAGCTGGAATCATCGTTTTCCTGACGCTCTTTTAGAGTTGCAAACCGTCGCTTTAACCTTGCCGGCATCCTTTGACGAAGAAGCACGTGCGCTGACGTTAGAAGCCGCTAAATTGGCTGGTTTAGAAGACCTTTATCTATTAGAAGAACCGCAAGCAGCTTGCTATCACTACATCAGTGACGATGAAAAGCTAGCGTCTTTGGCTGATAAGAAAATGCTGTTAGTGGTTGATATTGGAGGAGGCACAAGTGACTTTAGTTTGGTTGCCATACGCTCTTCTGCGAAAACCAATAAACAAGGTGCGGCGATTTCATTAAAGCGCATCGCAGTCGGTGAGCATTTATTGCTTGGTGGCGATAATCTTGATCAAGCTTTAGCGTTTCAGCTCGACCCCAAACAAATTTCGGCTTTATCCGTGTCTCGTCTCGCCGCGTTGGTTCAGCAAACGCGTCAAGCTAAAGAAAATCTATTGGGCGCTAATGCGCCAGAATCCTTGAGTATTACGGTATTGGGCGGCGGCAGTCGTCTGATTGGCGGCTCACAGAAATTTGATGTTTCAAGAAACACATTATTAGAGCAAATGAGTACGGGGTTCTTTCCTCTTGTGGAAGCGAATGATCCGGTACAAAAAAACGCTTACGCTATGCATACGTTAGGTTTGCCGTACGAATCTGATCCTGCGTTCACGCGACATTTAGCGGTATTTTTGCAACAACACAAAGCCGCCATTGAAATGGCGACTGGATCGACTATGCCAGATGCCGTGTTGTTTAACGGCGGGTTGTTTAATAGCCCAGTGTTAAAAGCCCGTTTGCTGGCGCAATTAAATGCTTGGTCAAATACTCCGATATTAGCCTGCTCTGCCGATGAACCAAACGAGGCGGTTGCAAAAGGTGCGGCGATGTACTTAAACGCCTTGGCGGGAGAAAGTGCACGAATTGAAAGTGGCGTGGCGCACAGCTTGTATTTGAAACTTGGGGATGATCAATTTGTTGGTATTTTGCCCAAAGACACGCTAAAAGGTGAAACGCTGCTTTTAGAGCAAGATTTTTTTGTCACATTGGGTCAACAAGTTCAATTTCCTTTGTATCGTTCTGATGATCATCTTGAATGTGTCGTGGGAGAATTGCGAAAAGAAAATGGCCTACATTACATCTCCAATTTAGCAACAGAATTAGACAGTTCAGAAGAAAATACAGAGTTATCTGTTTCAATGTCGGTGCAAATGACCGAAGTGGGTGTGCTTCAAGTTCTTTTAAATGGTAATGACACACGCGATCAGTGGCGCTTGGACTTTTCCACCTCTAAGCAGGACCCAAATAACGACTCGGATTCTGATGCATTATTACATTCCAATATGGGGCAAGCAGAAGAGCATCTGACGCACTGCTTTTCTGGTGCGGGACAAAAACAGAACCCTGATTTAGTGAAAGCGCTCAAGCAAGACTTAGATCAATTATTAGGCAAGCGCGATGATTGGAATCTGGCGACATCTCGTCGCTTGGTCGATAAATTGCTGAGTTTAAAATCCGGTCGCCTGAAAAGTGCCCAGCATGAACGTCAATGGTTGCAGTTGATTGGTTATTGTTTACGCCCAGGCTACGGCGCCGCAGACGATTTGTTGCGCGTTCAGCAAGTGATTAATACCACTAAAGCGGGTACCCAGTTTGATAGCGCGCCAGTCTGGGGGCAATATTGGACCTTGTATCGCCGTATTGCAGGCGGTATGTCCATTGATCAGCAGCACGTATTGTTTAAGCAATTTAGTCAATATTACTCGCCAACCGGACAACGCTCCCGAGATAAAATAAAGGCGCTGACGACCAAGTCCAGTGACGATCTAATTCGCCTTGTGGGCGCGTTAGAAGCGGTGCCGCACGAAGACAAAATCATTGTGGTGGATTGGCTGATAAAGCGTCTACAGAAAACCTCAGAGCCCGATACGGCGTGGTGGACAGTGGGACGAATTGCTTCCCGTCATTTGTTGTCAGGTAAACAAGAACTGCGGCTTTCAGAAGGGCGCCTTTTTCCGATTCTTGATTTTGCATTGAAAGAGGATTGGAAGAAACGTAAGCAGGCAGGCCTCGCTGCGGTTCTGATGAGCCAAGTCAGTGTGGATGAATCAGAAAAACTAAAAGGCTACCGTAAAAAAATCGCCAACAAACTTAAAAAAGACAAATGCCCAACCCAATGGGTTGAGCGTTTAGAAAGCCAAATAGAAATCAACGGCGACGAGTTAAACGCATTGGTAGGGGAAAGCCTGCCAATTGGGCTGCGATTATCACTGGTTTAAGTCATTATTCCAGTGAAAACCCAAACAGACTGATCTGCATTTTATAAGGCACTTCGGTGGATTTTTTAGTCAACGCATTGACTAACTCAAGATACGTTGTCATTTTATGGGCCGTTAGGTTTTGCTCACTTGGTATAGCCGAAGTGAACTTGGTGGCTCGTAACATACTTTTGATCCCGCTCGTAATGGAAAATTTATTGTTTCTCATCAAAATGACTTCTTCCCCTAAGTGCCAATAAATGTCCAACTCCTGAATCTGCAATGGGCTTAAGGGCGGAACCAAAGGCACGATGTCTTGCAGTGTAACGATTCTGGTCAGAGGCAAGCCTGCGAATCTTTCTGCGCCTGATACGTTGGTCACTTTTGGTTGTCCGAACGTCACGACATTGGTGAGTGGGTAATCGTCCATTTTCAGATACATGGCTACAATGACAGCAATAGCCCCTCCTAAACTGTGTCCGGTTATTTGAATCGGCTTTCCTGCTACAAGGTAAGGCTTCACATCCTTGTAAACCGCTTTCGCGGCATAGGCAAAACCTTGATGCAGCATAATGTCCAGTTTGGCGTCAGGAAGCAAAGACACATTCAGATTCAGCATGACGTTTTCAAGATTCGCCGTACCGCGAATCGCAAGGGTCTGCACGCCATCCTTTTCGCTTAATAAGTAACTGACTTGAGAGTTAATAAAGGTCGCTTGATGAACCAAAGTTTGCCCTTGATCTTTTAGAAGTGCAGTCATGTTCTCCGCAGCAAGATAAGTGTCGTCCGACAATTTGGCCTGCGCTTTAATCATCACAAAATCTGGTGCTGCAAACACTAACTGAAATGAGCTCACTAAAAGAATAGATAAAACAACACGGGTGAATTTCAGCATAGGAGATGTATTAGCAACAAAAGAATAGGAAGGTGCAAAGAGTACTAAAAAAAGGCTTTTTCGAATAGATTTTTATGTCGCGCTAGCGCAATGACTCAGTTTGTTTTTGCTGATGGCGATGTTCATGAAAGGTTAGATAAAAAAGGCCTTTAGATAAAAACGTCTTGGCTATCGACATTAACCGTTATGCATTAAACTTGAACCCTTCATTTTTCTTTAAATTTTAACCTGAGTATCTAATGAGCACCGAGTTCTCCATTCTATCTGCCACCTTATTATTTTTATTCGTCATTGATCCGTTTGGCAATATTCCTATCTTGTTGTCTGTGATGAAGGGTGTGCCACAGAAGCGCCAATACCAGATTGTGTTGCGTGATGGATTAATCGGCTTGATCATTCTGGTGTGTTTTTTGTTTTTTGGGGCAGAATTTTTAGCGCTGTTGCATTTGGAAACAGAGTCTATTTCCATTGCTGGTGGCGTGGTGTTGTTTGTGATTGCTTTGAAGATGATTTTTCCTTCGCCCTACACCAAAGAGGCTGGCCCCGTAATAGAGCCTTTTATTGTGCCCATTTCCATTCCAATGCTGGCAGGCCCTTCCACTTTGGCGACGTTATTGGTGATGGTTAAGAGCTACCCAAATGATCAGCAAGACTTGCTGATCTCGGTAGGTGCTGCATGGGGCATTTCGGTCGTTATTTTGGCGATGGCGCCTTTGCTGAATCGCGTGTTGAGAGAGAAAGGGTTGGCGGCGTTAGAACGTTTGATGGGAATGTTGTTGTTGATGATGTCCGTGCAGATGTTAGTAAACGGTGTACGTAGCTTATTCACTCATACCTTGGCCGCCTTATAGGTGGTACGTATTCTGTCTTTAAAGTGAAAGAGCCCTCCTTAAGGGAGGGCAAGCGGTTGCTTAGACACAGCGATACCATTTAAATCGCAATAAATAAAATTACCTTGAGCAATGACGATGCCCGCCATATACAAGGTTTTACCTAGATCACCAAGACCACGTTTTTCTGTTGGCATTGGATGAGCGCACAAAGCGTGAATGCCGACGTTTAAAGTGGCTTGTGCAGCAACATCTCGTATTGCGCCGTAAATAACAAAACCTTCCCAGCCATTATTCGCGGCTTTTTCTGCCAGCATGTCGCCAAGTAACGCGCGTCTTTTGCTTCCGCCACCATCCACAACCATGACTTTCCCTTTGCCGTCTTCGTTAACGAGTTCGCGCACTCGGCTGTTGTCTTCAAAGCAGGAAACGGTAACGACTTCTCCATAAAAGTGACTGCGTTTTCCGTACGAGGTGAAAATAGGTTCAGCGATTTGCAGTTGTTCTGGATACAAGTCGCATAGGTCTGGAAGTAAGTCTTTCATACTGTCGCCTAGTTAGAATCGTGGATTGTGTCTATGACACTAAGTAGGCGAGTAATGAAAAGCCAATTTTTATCAAGGATGTTCAGTATTTCATAGCTTGATATGTGATTGGTGATGGATTGTTATTGTTCAATCATCGGAATTTCACTAGGGTCAATCAAACCGTGTTCTGCTGCAATTTGCAGTAGTTGAATAATCAATTCATCGGGCGGCAGTAAGTGCAGTGGGGTAGTTTGACCTTGTTCTGCAACGGCATCATCAAGATTTACGTCGCGCTCTTCGAACCAAGAGTGAATACTTTGGACTTCAAAGCTAGGTTCCAATCCTTTTATATCGTAAGTGGCTTCGACTAACTGGTTGAGGAGCTCAGGCTCTAATCCATAAATGATGTCAGTATCAAATTCGTTGATCCATTCCGCTAAAATATCGCTGGCTTCAAAACCGAACTCATGAAGCTGTTGTTCGTCTAGATCGTGAGGATTAGGCTCAATACGGTGATTTTCTAGCCACTCGTCGTCAGGTATAACCAGTACTTCTTTGACTTGAGCTTCGTGAGTAGACCAAGTAAAAAGCAGAGGGAACGCTGGCTCGTCGGAAGAATTGGCGACAGCCGTCATGAATATAGGTAAACTTGCCATAATTTAGAACCAATGTTTGATTGTTAAGGAAGAATAAAATGACCAGCCGAATCAAGATCAGTAGTGCGTTTGATGGCGGTAATATCTCCGTAATTGAAGCCTCGGAGCCAGACAATATTAGAGTAAAGATCCCTAATGATACAAACTCTAAATTCCTTCAGTGGTTTTATTTTCGATTACAAGGCGGAATGGGTGAACAATGCGTCATTCAATTTGAAAATGCCAGCGATGCCGCTTACCCAGATGGTTGGGTGGATTATCAAGCTGTCGCGTCGTACGATCGTGAATATTGGTTTCGCGTACCAACGGAATACGTCGATGGTAAATTGGTGATTTCTCACCAACCAGAGCAGGACAGTGTGTACTACGCGTATTTTGCCCCTTACAGCTATGAACGACATTTAGATATGATTTCTTGGGCAGCAAGCCATGACGATTGTATTACTGATCATTTGGGTGAAACCGCCGAAGGTCGTGATATTACTTTACTGGAAGTCAGTCAAACTCAAGGTCTAGCGAAGAATATTTGGATTATCGCTCGTCAGCATCCAGGTGAAACCATGGCGGAATGGTTTGTTGAAGGTTTATTAGAGCGTTTGTTTGATGAATCCCATCCGGTTTCCCGTTCGCTTTTGAATCAGTGTCGTTTTTACATTGTGCCAAACATGAACCCAGACGGTGCGGTGCATGGTAATTTGCGCGTGAACTCTAAAGGCGTGAACCTGAATCGTGAGTGGAAAAATCCTACGCAAGAATTTAGCCCTGAAGTATTGGCCGTACAAAAGAAAATGGCCGAAACGGGCGTGGATATGTTCTTAGACATTCATGGTGATGAAGCGTTGCCAGTCAATTTTGTGGATGGATGCCAAGGCGTACCGTCTTTTGACGCTCGTATGGAAGCCATGGAAACCTTGTTCAAGGATATGTTTGTTGCAGTCAGTCCTGATTTTCAAACAAAAATCGGTTATACGCCAGATCAGTTTGGCGAGGCGAATCTGACGGTGGCTACTAAGTGGGTTGGCGAAACTTACAATTGTCTGTCTTTTACCCTGGAAATGCCGTTCAAAGACAATCAAAATTTGCCGGATGAAATTGTGGGTTGGTCTCCAGAGCGCGCTAAAATTCTTGGTGCGGATATTTTATATCCGATTTATCAGGTCATTATGAGCCCGCACATGAAAGTGGATGACTGATCGATGGCATCGCCACAAAATGATTCGTTAGAAACGCTAACATTGGCCATGCGTCAGTTTGCAGAGGAACGAGAATGGGAGCAGTTCCATTCCCCTAAAAATTTGACGATGGCACTGGCCGGTGAAACAGCGGAGCTACTGGATTGTTTTCGCTGGCTGTCAGAAGAAGACTCTTATCAGCTGAACGATGAACAGATGCTGGCTGTTAAAGACGAATTGGCTGATGTGTTGTTATTTACTGTTCGATTAGCCGATAAGTTAAATATAGATTTGTTTGGTGCGGCGCAGCAGAAAATGGCCAAAAACGCACAACGCTATCCCATTGAAAAAGTAAAAGGCAGTGCAAAAAAATACACCGCGTATTAGTAGGGGTGATTTTGTGTATAAAACACAAATAATCATGTTTTTTGACTCGATGTAACGCGTTTTGTTCTGGCGGTTTTTTACGAAGTCGATTAGGATCACGGACGAATTAAAAAGCTCCGTTTTTATAACACGTTATTTTTAGGACGAGAAAAAATGCCTAAGGCTAGTGAAATTAAAAGAAACATGGCAGTCGATTACGACGGCAAAACATACATTGTGAGAGGCATAGATCGCTCTGTTCCGCAGGGGCGTGCTGGTGGTAGCATTTATCGTATGCGTATGTACGATGTGGTGTCAGGGCGAAAATTAGACGAATCGTTTAAAGATTCAGACATGATCAATCTTGCAGATCTTATTCGTCGACCTGCTATGTTTTCCTATTCAGATGGTGATGAATACGTTTTCATGGACAGCGAAGACTACACGCCTTATACCCTGAATAAATCGGCTATTGAAGATGAAATTTTATTCATCAACGAAGAGATTACTGGCATTCAAGTTGTTTTGGTTAATGACGCTCCTGTTGCTGTTGAATTACCAACGAACGTTGAGCTTGAAGTCGTTGAAACAGACCCTTCGATTAAAGGAGCTTCTGCAACCTCTCGTAATAAGCCTGCTACATTGTCTACCGGTGCAGTTATTCAGGTACCTGAGCATATTTCTACTGGCGATCGTATTAAAGTGAATGTTGAAGAACGCAAGTTTGCAGGAAGAGCAGAAAAATAATGTTTTTCTATTGAGTGTTATCTTAACTCATAAAAAACGCAGCCAATTGGCTGCGTTTTTTTATGTTAGCTCTAGAGGAAAATAGTTACTTATTCTTCCTTAAGACTGTCTTTTAGCGCGTCTTTGGCTTTTTTCTCTGGATGATTGTTGGCTTCTGTTAGTCCTGCTTCTCGCTGTACTGCAGCGAGAACGCCACGAAGTATTCCAAGCTCTTGTTTTTCAGGACGAGAGCGGTTGAAGAAACGGTGCAGCTTATCTAACACTTTGCCCGGATGGCTGCGAACAATGAAGTTAATACCGTATAGGGTTTCTTCTAAATGTTCGTAGAAAAGGTCCATGTCTTTCTTGCGTGGGTATTCTGGTATGTCTTTTTGATTAAATTCTTTGTTTTGGTTTGCCATCCAAATCTCATACGCCACAATTTGTACTGCTTGCGAAATATTTAACACAGGGTATTCGTCATTGGCATCAATGTAGACTTGGCGATGGCATTGAGCAATTTCTTCGTTCAAAAGTCCTGTTGTTTCACGTCCAAAAACAATCGCTACATTGTGGTCAGCGGCTTCGGGAATAACACTTTGCGCACATTCACGGGCGTTCATAATGGGCAACTGGAACGTACGGTGACGAGCACTGGTGCCGATAACAAGACTGCAATCAGCAATGGCTTGTTCTAGTGTTGGTACTATCGTGGCATTTTCGAGAAGATCTACCGCGCCAGCGGCTCGGCTGGTGGCCTCCTCTGAAGGGTAGTCATTTGGGTCAACCAGATAGAGATTTGTTAATCCCATGTTCTTCATTGCTCGGGCAATCGCGCCGACGTTACCGGGGTGGAAAGTGTTGATTAATACGATTCGGATGTTACTTAGCATGGCTCGTGGAATACTCAGGGTTGATTGTTTTTTAGTATCATTAAATAGTGTGATTATGGCTTCAGCGCGAGTGATTGCTCGGTGCTGGCAAAATCGACGTTGTCTAAGATGACTTTTGTTGTGTCATTAAAGAGGAATTTATTACAGGCGTGATGATACAGGGATCCAGTCTTTAACACCAACCGATAGCGCCCTCTGGGGATGTAGTTAGCAGCGTAGGCTTGCTTTGCATATAAATATATGGAGAAGGGTGCTTGTCCATCATAGGATTCAAAGGTGATCATGCTGTGTTCTGGCAGTTGGTTTAGGATTCTAAGTCGACTATTTCCGTCGGCTTGACCAATCAGTTCACCGTGTCGTGGTGCCGCTCCTGGTTGACCAAAACAGCCTGTTTGTACGGCTTCTTGCGCACCACCATAGCCAACGTTCTTTGCTTGAACCCAACCGTTTGTTCCTTGATATCGAACAGTAAGCCAATCACCTTGCATTTTGATACTTTGTAGATCGGATTTAATTGGGATGCTTTGTAAAATGGCACTTGATAAATCGGGTTCTGCGTAGAGCGTTGTCTTGGTTAATGTGTAGCTAAGGCCAACTCGAAACTGTGGGTACAAACCGCTGATATAGTCACTTTTCTGCGTGTTCACGACAGGCTCTTGTTGTAATGATTGCCAATAAATCGTGCTGTAAATACCGGCCGCAAAGAAAGCGATATAAGTGGCTGCACGAAAGGCCGCTTTCGCAGCATCAAGGCGGATTGGTTGGCTAATCGGCTCTTTTTCGTCGGACTTCTCGTAGTGTCTTTGCGTGTATTCTTCATCATCGTCAACAAAGGACTGATAGGGTGGGATATCAGTCTGGCTTTCGTTTGGAGTGTCGGTGTAGTGATAGCCTTGAGACGTAAAGTTTTTTGAGGCTTTATACGCTTCTTCATAAAGCGCTTTGACACGTTTTTCATTAAGTGTATTTCGAGCTGCTTTGATGGCATCGTTACGCGTTTTTTCCTGATGGGCATTATTACGTTTCATTTCTTCGTAAGCGCGCTGTCGTTCTTTTACAAAGGCTTCTTGTTCTTTATCTGTGGCCGTTGAAAAATGCGTATAGCGATTGTTTGCTTTAGTACTTTGTGTATTTTCTTTTGTGAAACTAAAGGGTTTCCAATCGTTTACTTGCGCACCTTGGCGTATCGCATTGATAACGTTTTCGTAAGCAGCTTGAAGACACTGGAAAAGTTCTGTGGTGTCTGTATCGGGATTTTTATCTGGATGATAACGTCTTGCTAAACGCCTAAATGCGGTTTTTGCTTCCTGCTCGCTGGCATTGGTTGGAATTTCCAGCAACTGATAATCGTCTATTAGGCTCATGTGATGTTAGATCTTAACCATGTTTTACAAGATGAATGAATGACTTACTGCATTATGCACGATTTATTGATGGTGACAAAGGTTGATCCCTTTCTTCTAAAAGAGTGAGGTATTGAAGCGTCGACATCGGACGATAAAGGTGATAACCCTGACCAACTTGGCAGTGCCATTGGCGTAACAAGTTCAAAATGTCTTCTGATTCAATACCTTCTGCCACACTAATGATGTTTAGATCTTTGCTCAAATTGATCATGTTTCGGCATAAGGTTTGGCTTTGGGTGTCGGTCATTAAATTCATTACAAAAAATTGATCAATTTTTAGTTCGTTGATTTCTAGTGCAACAAGATTTTGCATTGAGCTATAACCCACACCAAAGTCATCGATAGACAGCTTAAATCCAGCGTTATGAAGCTTTTTGACGTTGTGACCCACAATCTCACTGTTTTGAAAAACACTGGTTTCGGTAATTTCTATGGTGAATTTTTCAGCCGATAATCGGTACTGTTGAAGTAAGATATTTATTCGTTCTGCAAAATTTTCTTGAAGAAGGTCAAGGGCTGAAATATTAATCGATAGGCGTTGTGCTAAAAGTGCGACTGGGTTTGATGATGCCCATTGAAACACTTTTTCAAGTAGCATATCGGTAAGCTTATAAATCAGGCCTGTTTGCTCTGCCAGAGGGATAAATTCAGCAGGAGATACTTGTCCTAAATGTTCATTGTTCCAACGAATCAGTACTTCACCGCCAACAATACGGTTATCCGCTAGGTTAACTTGTGGCTGAATATCAAAATAGAGTTTCTCTTGTCTAATATCATCGGTAAGTAACGTGATCAAGCGAAGTTGATGGGCGTGATTACTTTTAAGTTTGTGAGTAAAAGGTGCCCAGTTCCCTGATGAGTAAGTCACAGAGTTACTGGCGATGAGAGCGTTTTGGTAAAGTTTGTCTAAGTTAGACCCTTGAGATGGATAAAGGGCGCTGCCGATTTTGTATTGATGTCGAAAAAGCACCTTATCGACGATGGTTGGATGGTCTAGGATTTGCTGAATTTGTTGGACTTGTTCTTTAATTTCATCAGGCGTTGTGCTCAACAAAACAATATTTTTAGAGGTTAAACGCATTAGTTTTTTAGTGCTTTTATTTGGTAATGGTAGCGATAATATGCCATCCATTTCGATGATTTTTTGATGGGTACTTAGAATAACCTCACATAAAGCCGAGTCTGCTTTGGCAGGACCAAATGCTTGGCTTAGCTTTAGGTGGCTGGTTATCTCTATCATGATTAAGGCAAATTGGGGCTGATTTTTATTCATTTCATTGAGTTGCAATGGCAAGGTGTCAAAATAATAAGTGCGATTTGGTAAGCCTGTTGAAGGGTCTGTGATTGCTTGAAGCTGCCGTTTTTGCTCGATATGATTGGCTTTATCCGCAAAGGCAAAAGAAAAGCCTAATAGTTGTAGTAGGCTGCAGACAGGAAGAATAGCTTCTGTTACCGGGTTGATAGGCAAAATTTTCCAGAAGATCATGGTATTGAGGATGCTGCCAACCATTAATATTATCCAAGAGAACAGATAAAAACGTACGGCTATGAAACCTTTTAAATAGGCGTTGACTCCCCAATAGGTACAAACAATAAAAAGAAACACTTCTATCGCAGCAAACAAAGAGGCAGATGTTTTAACTGACACTATCTGAACCAATAGTAAGAAAATAATAAAAATGCTATCACCATACTTACGAATAAACGAATCTGGTGACGGTATTTGTACTTCTTTAAGAAACTGAACACTGAATCGATAGAGTATCCACGTGCCAATGCCAAAGACAGTAAATAAATTCCGAATCAACCACTGACTGATTTCCTCAGAAAAAACCCAACGGCTAAAGCCTGTTATAACAGACAAGGCAATAAGGATTATGACATTTAGCCCAAGGTAATAAACAAATCCAGGTTGTCTTAGCAAGATAAAAACAAAGATGTTGTGTGCGAGTAATATGAGCAAACTGCTGATGATAAAAACCCAAAAAAGCAGTTTATTTTCTTTTTGCGCTGTCGCTTCTTGTGTACTAAACAGTTTGAATGGCGTGAGAAGGGGGCTATTGCCTTGTTTACGGATTAACAACGTTGTACTTTTCTCGCTGGACAAGGTGATGGGAATCCAAATTCCATTATAGTGTTCGGTATCGCCCTGCCAATCTTGTAAGGCACCTCTAGTCCAATGCTTCTGTAGCTGATTTCCATGAAAGAGATAAAAGTCAAGGTTCTCGATAACATAATAATTTAATCCAAGAACGAAATTTTCATTTTTTTGTTGTTTAGACACTTCTGGAAAGACTAATTTATGCCAATAGGCGTAATCTGAAAAGCTTTGGGATTCGCCATATATATTTTCTTCGAATTGATCGCTTAATAGTATGTCCTGTGGTGAGCTGAGTAATGTTTCTTTTAAGGTTGGAAGTTCACCAAGTGTGACTTTTGTCGGTTTTACAGAAAAAGCGTTTTGTGACCATGGTAGTGAGGTGATCAGAAGGAAAAGAAAAACACATCGAAACATCATTCCTGATTGTCCTTATTGATGATGCAATTACAATAACCACATTAAGAGACTTAACGACGGTAACATTTCTATTGTTATTAAAACGACTTCGCTTGCAATCGTGTGGGCTTTCTTAAAATATAGGCGACATTTGTAATATATGTACAATAATTGGAAATTATATGAACGATAAACTTACCCATCTGGATCAACAGGGTCATGCGCATATGGTGGATGTCTCTGGTAAAGAAACGACTAAACGAACAGCCACTGCACGAGCCGTGCTGTTAATGCAAGCATCTACTTTGGTTAAGATAGTGGAAGGCGGGTTACCCAAAGGAGACGTTCTTGCAACGGCGCGTATTGCTGGTATTCAAGCTGCCAAAAAAACGTCTGACTTGATCCCTTTATGTCACCCGCTGATGTTGACCAAGGTTAGTGTCGACATTAACACCATTAGCGACTGTGAAATCGAAGTATTATGCACGTGTTCTTTGGCCGGTAAAACTGGCGTAGAGATGGAGGCATTAACGGGTGCGAGTATTGCGGCGCTAACACTTTATGATATGTGTAAAGCGGTTGATAAAGGCATTGTGATTCAGCATGTGTCATTGCTTGAAAAGAAGGGTGGTAAAAGTGGCGATTGGAGTAAAGATAATGCCTAAGGTAAACGTGGTTTTTTTTGCATCGTTAAAAGAAGCCATAGGACAAGGCGTCTACCAAGTGACTTTTGACTTCCCCATAACTATTGGTGAGCTTAAACAAAAGTTGGCGAAGGAATTGGAGAATGGCAAGGCGCTTCTTGAAAAAGGCATACAATCATCTATTGATTTTGAATTTGCCAGAGACGCTGACAGGATTCCTGAGACGGTAATTGAAGTGGCTTTCTTTCCACCAGTAACGGGAGGCTAAATGATACAGGTACAGCACGAAGACTTTCAGGTTGATGACTTGTATAAAGGTTTACTAAAAGCAAATAAAACGGGTGCCGTTGCAATGTTTGTTGGGTTAGTACGACATTTTTCGACTTTACCCAAAGAAAACTGTCGCTTTGAGCTTGAGCATTATCCTGGAATGACAGAACGAAACTTACAACTCATTGTGGATGAGGCAAATGCACGCTGGCCGTTATTAGATGTTTGCATCGTTCACCGAGTAGGGTGTTTGGCGGTCGACGATCAGATCGTTTTTGTAGGAGTAAGTGCGGCACATCGAGCTGAAGCATTTCAAGCTTGCGACTTTATTATGGATTATTTAAAAAGCCGTGCAGCATTTTGGAAAAAGGAAACTCAAGGCTCAGACAGCCACTGGGTAGATGCCAAGGTTGATGATGAAAAGAGCCTAGAACGCTGGTCAAAATAACCTTGTCTATCTCATTGGCTTCACGAGTAGTTAATTATTGTGGACGCAGTGTCTTTTTTCGTCCGCTAGCGTGGCGTTCTCGATATTCCGTGTCTATATACTTATCCGTTGTTGCCATACTGGAATGCCCCGCATCTTCTCGAACATGTTCTTTGGGGCGGGTTTTTACGTCTTCCGATATTCCTGTGTGACGTAACCAGTGAACCGTCGCAACGCGTAAATCGTCTGCATCGGCACTCATACCATCCTCACACATGCGTTGATGGGCATTATCAAAGCAGAGTTGGACAATGTTTCTTATTTGTCTTGAACTGGTCATAGCGCCTTGTCCTCTGTTTTTTGGTACAAGAGGTGTGTTTTCTGCAATGGTGGGCAGCATTGGAAGATCACGGAACCGGCGATATCGAATCAAAGCATTTAGCATGTCGTCGGATACAGCGATTAATCGCTCTTTGTTGCCTTTTGATAGAACCTTAAACCACCAATGACCATCCGCGTCTTTAATGAAGTCGCCCATGACGGGAGCAGATCTTTCATCTGCAACCAATTCTGAAATCCGTAAATACATACCCAGTAGAGCATTCATGATAAACAAGGTGCGCTCGTGATGAGCAGGGTCTTCTTCTGCCAGTATTTCAGCGGTTTCAATAACATAATCCCATTGCAAGTTAGAAATTCGTCTGACTTGTTTTCGGGTGATTTCTTTTTTTACAAATTTACTTTTTTGTCGAATAAGCGCCACAGGGTTTTGTTGCACGGCGTCTTCTTGCAGAAGAAATCCATAATAAGACGACAGTATTGAAAAAGTGGCGCGAATCGCGGCTTGTGATAGAGAGTGTTGTTTGGTTTGAGGGGTATTGCCATTTTTAAATTCTAATTTACTGACATGAGCAACAAAAGGTCGCCACTCCTTGTTCGCCACTCTTTCCCCCATGTGTAACTTAAAACGAGCCACATTTTTTGTTCCAATCCAGTTTTCTGGTGGCGCGACACAGAAGTGTATAAATTCTTCGATTTGATCACGTCGTAACTGAGTTGAAGGGCAATTCGCTATATTCCATGACCAAAGTAATAACCGTTCTACTTCTCGTCGATATGAGTTAAAGGTTGCCTGCGAGCCGTTGTAACTGTAGATAAAACACAAAGCGAGCTGAAGATCGCGTTGATACTCAGGATCTTTTAGCTGAAATGTGTTTTTTGCAAGGTGAGAGGCAATCCCGTCGAACTGTGTAAACGGATTTGGTAAATGTTCTAAGTTATCTATTAAAGCAAGGGGCGTCATAATTTTTCATATCTAAACAGAATGAGTAGATTAGCAAATTTTTGCGTGTCCCCCCACCGATTTCATAGCGTGTTTTTCATTAGTCTTCCTGTTTTTGTCTATTTCTTCCTTATTTATTAAGTTTTCTACCTGTTTTATGTGATATCTATTCAATTTTACGTTTATTTAGTCGTATTTGGAAAGAAGGTGAAAGCAAGGGATGGGCTCTTTTTTATTCTCAGTATAAGGCTATTATGTATTCACCAAAGCGAAACAGACTTATTAAAATCTAAGCATCGCACATTATTAAAACTTAAATCTCTAAAGGAGATACGCATGAAAACTTTTACTAAAACTGCTCTTACTTTATTAGCTGCATCAGTAATGACGACAGCTGCTTTTGCTGAAACCGGAACTGAACGTGTTCAGAGCGCAAAAGGCGGCGTAGAAGCATTAGGTATAACACTTGAAAATATGGGCGCTTCAGTAGATACCAGCGTTAACTTAAATGGTGCTTATACTTTTGACCAAAAAGAAGCGATTTATTCTGCTAAGCATGATGAATTGCAAAATAAATTTGACGTTTTACACGCTCAATCTGCTGAATAATATATTGACCTAATTAGCTTATAACCATTTAAAATTAAGGATCGAATTATGAAAACTCTAAATAAAACTGTTTTGGCTCTACTGGCTGCTTCTGTTATGACAACAAGTGCATATGCTGGTACTGGTGATGGCGCTGATGATCGCATTCAAAGTGCTAGAGGCAGCGTAGAAGCGCTTACTACCACCCTTGAAAATATGGGCGAAAAAGTTGACTCTAGTGTTAACTTGAACGGCGCTTACACAGCAGACCAGAAAGTATCTCTATACAATGCAAAGCATGCAGAGCTTCAAAATCAATTTGATACGTTGCACGCACAATCAGCTGAATAATGCTGGTAATCCTGCAGATAAAAAAGCCAAACATTACGTTTGGCTTTTTTTGTTTTTCTATTTCTTGCCTTAAACATCTACTTTGATTTTGTCTTGTTCAGTAATTTATAATATAAATTAAAACCGTTTTTTTTACTGTCTTACTAATGACTGAATCAATCTATTAATTTTTTTTATGTGAATGGTGTTTGATATTTCTCCTTAATTTTTGAATTTTCTATCAATTACATGTTCTTTTCATTCAATTCTCTGTTTATTCAACCGTATTTGAAAAGAAGTTGGAAGCAAGGGTTGTGCTCTTTTTTATTTTTAATAAAAGCCTATTATATAAACACCAATGCGAAACAGCTTATTAATACGTTAAGCATCGCAATTTATTAAAAATTAAATATCTAAAGGGAATACACATGAAAATTTTCACTAAAACGACTCTTACTCTATTAACGGCTTCTGTAATGACAACGGCTGCCTTTGCTGAAACTGGTACTGAACGTGTTCAAAGCGCAAAAGGTGGTGTAGAAGCATTAGGTATAACACTTGAAAATATGGGTGCTCCAGTGGATACAAGCGTTAATTTAAACGGTGCTTATACTTTTGATCAGAAAGAAGCGATTTATTCTGCTAAGCATGCGGAGTTACAAAATCAATTTGACGCCTTACACGCTCAATCAGCTGAATAATATACTTATTAATATATGACTATTTTAAATTACGGATTGAATGATGAGAAATTTAAATAAAACTGTTTTAGCTCTACTAGCCGCTTCTGTTATGACAACCAGTGCATTTGCCGCTTCTGACGAAGGCGCGACAGACCGCATTCAAAGCGCAAAAGGCAGCGTAGAAGCGCTTACTGTGACCCTTGAGAATATGGGCGCAGAAGTAGACCCTAGTGTTAACCTGAACGGTGCTTACACTGCAGACCAAAAAGTGTCTCTATACAATGCTAAGCATGCAGAGCTTCAAAATCAATTCGATACGTTGCACGCACAATCAGCTGAATAATGCTGGTTATCCTGCAGATAAAAAAGCCAAACGCTAAGTTTGGCTTTTTTTTGTTTTTAAAGTTTCTTTTTTAATTGTTTTTTTCTTCGTCTAAATCTTCTTGTTTTTCCGCTTCTTTAATTATTTTAAAGAAAGAGGCTGTGTTTTTAATGATACTTTTTTCATTCTCATGTGCATCATTTTCTGCGCGCTTAATTAAATATTGTGCTGTTTTGTCTTTTCCCTGGCTAAAATCAAGTAATGCTCGATAATTTAATGCCATAGGTATGTTGTCTTTAGATTGAAAGTATTGAATATTCGCCCGCCAAATTAACCGCTGCTCATAAAGGTAATTCGATGAAACACTAATGGGCTTTGATTGGGTTAGCTGGGCATGGAGCATCGAAAACAGGATGTTTTTTGGTGCAAGATCAAGTTGTTTGTTGATAACACGTAATCCTTTATCAGCTTGACCTGAGGCCATATAGCTTAACGCTTGTAGGTAGTCCGTAAATTGATTGTGCTTTTCTAGCTTACTTAAAAAGACAAGAGCGCGCTCGGGAGACTGAATAAGGTAAGAAAAAAGCCCTTTGGCATAGTTTTTTGCATCGTTGCTTTGGATTTTTTGGTCTAGATAAGTATAGGGACTATCATCTAAGCCTGCTCGATAGGCCAATAGAGTGGCTCTAAAGTATTCAAAATCACTTACTGTTGTGTTGCTCAGGATTGTGTCTTTGGTGTCTGTAGTGAATGAATCCGATAATCGCGAGTTTGGTAATGGGTGAGTGGATAAAAACTCCAGTTTTGGCCTTCCTAGGGCTTGTTTGAAAAAAGCTTGAAACAGTTTCGTCATACCCTCTGGAGCAATTCCTGCATTATTAAGATATTCGCGGCCACGTCGATCGGCTTCTAGTTCTTGGTTACGGCTGTAGGTTAGGGTGTTTTCAGCTTGATTGGCGATGCCTCCCAACCAAAGCGCGGTTGTAGCATCCGAGCCTGCGCCAGCCAATGCCGCCGCTATTCCTGCTCCAAGCATCACTAGTGTCTTTTGTAGTTCTTCACCCGAATGTTTTGTTTGGCGCTCATAATGGCGAAGGTCTAAATGTGCGACCTCATGAGCAAGCAGCCCTAGTAGCATGTCTTCGTTGTTAATCATTTCCATGATATCAGAGTAAATAAAAAGGTGGTTCCCTGGAATAACAAACGCATTACTTTGCGTGCTGTTTAAAAACGTCATTTCTACTGTTGTATTATAAAGATCTGTTTGCGGAAGAATCAGCGACAAGGCATCTTTCAGATAATCGTACGCGGGAGGGAAGTCGATTAACGCTCGGCTTCCATTTAGTTTTCTAAACCAATATTGTCCAAGTATGTACGATGGGTTCGACAGCGCTCTTTCGTCTTTATTGGCTTCTAAATCCGGAATGCTACTGTGACCCAAAATAGGGAAAGTAGTTGTAAAAACAACAGCTAAGATGCTTAAGCCTGTTGTAACGTTTGAAAATAGTCTCATAATATGGCAAATATTCATTAGGTAAAATAAGTATTGGGTAAATTATAAAATGACGATCAATCTAGGCGATCAGTATGACGTAATCTTGGATGCAAGAGAAGATCGTTGCCCAATGCCATTGTTAAAGACCAAGATGGCATTAAGTAAAATGGCGGAAGGTGAGTGTTTGTGTGTTAAAACGTGTGATGCTGGCTCGTTAAAGGATATCCCTCAATACGTTGCTTTGGTTGGGCTTTCTTTACTGTCAACGCGTGAAGACAGTGATGTTTATACTTTCGTGATTAAAAAAAGCTGAAACGGACTCGATATGTTTAAAATTGTTGATACGCTGATTAAACGCTATTTTTCAAATGAAGAGTTGGTTGTATTTCTGCTCTTTTTGATTGCAACACTCTGTATTTTAGTATTTTGGGGGGGGATTTTAGCCCCTATCTTGATTGCGATTGTATTGGCTTTTCTTCTGCAAGGGCTGGTTGATCGATTGCAACGGCTTGGGCTTGGCCATATTTTATCCGTATTCGTTGTATTTTTTACTTTTCTGACAGCGTGCGGAGTATTCATTGGAGTAATGGTGCCTATTATTTGGCGTCAGGCCGTTCGGCTAGTCCAAGATGTTCCAAGAATGTTTACTGTGATTCGAACGGAAGTGCAGCAGTTTGCAGCGGGCCACAGTGAATTTGTGAGTCAGAATGCTATTGATGAACTAACGAATTCATTAGCAAATGAGTCTACGAATCTTGGGCAATGGCTCGTGTCATTTTCTTTGTCGAGTATCCCTTCTTTATTTTCTGTCGTAATTTACTTGGTCTTAGTGCCTTTAGTGATGTTTTTCTTATTGAAAGATCAGGAAAGAATTCTGGACTATTTAACCTCTTGGTTACCAAAAGAACGAAAAATGATGAGGAACATCGCCCATGAAATGAATGATCAAATTGCGAATTATATTCGCGGCAAGTTCATTGAGATGTTTGTCGTTGGCGTGGTGACCTATATTGTCTTTTTAGTGTTCGGTTTGAAATACGCAGAATTGTTGGCGCTGCTAGTGGGGCTTTCCGTTTTGATTCCTTACATTGGTGCGGCCGCGGTGACGATTCCTGTTGTATTGGTGGCTTTTTATCAATACGGCACACAGAGTGAATTTATATATGTTGTGGTCGCTTATTTAATCGTCCAAGCATTAGATGGTAATGTGTTAGTGCCTTTACTTTTCTCTGAGGCGGTCAATTTACATCCGCTGGCCATCATTATCGCCGTGCTGTTTTTTGGTGGTATATGGGGATTTTGGGGAATCTTTTTCGCCATTCCATTGGCGACACTGGTGAAAGCCATTATTAACGCTTGGCCAAATCAAGAGCAACTGGCGTTATAGACTCTTCTGATTCTTGTTTAGTCCAACACGGCAGCAAGTAAAATGCTGAATGGTGGTAGTACTACGGTACTGCCATCCACATAACCACTTTGAATGGCTTCTGGCAGTGTTAAGGCCGAGAGAGTCAGTTCGACAGGCAAAATTATGTCCTGGTGTGATGTGTTGATTGCCACATAGAGACGTTTGTTTTGATAACTTCGAAGAAAGATCAGTGTCGTGTCATTGTGATACAAAAATTCAATCTCGCCATGACGTAGTTCAGGGTGATTGCGTCTTACGTGTAAAAAATCACGATAAGCGTGCAATACAGAATGCCGATTTCCTTCCTGTACACTGACCGCAAGTGGTCGTTGTTCTTTTGCTATGGGCAGCCAAGGCTGATGGGATTGAGTAAAACCGCCTAACAATTCGTTTTTCCAGGGAATGGGTGTTCTGCAGCCATCTCTGCCTTTAAATTCCGGCCAAAAAGCAATGCCAAAAGGATCTACCAGCTGATCAAAGGACAATTCTGCTTCAGGTAGTCCGAGCTCTTCACCTTGATACAAACAAACACTGCCACGTAATGTTAATAACATAGCCATGTAAATTTTACTTTTGGCGACAGAGTTATGATTTTTTCCCCAACGAGTCGCAACGCGTTCTACATCGTGATTTCCTGTCGACCAGCATGGCCAACCATCACCCAAGCTGGCTTCAATGGTTTCCATCGTTTTACGAATATGGTTCATAGATGAGTCATGCGTCAGTAAATCAAACGAGTAACACATATGCAGCTTGTCGTTACCTTGGGTATAAGCCGCCATAGTTTCGAGTGCGAAATCACAACCTACTTCGCCTACGGTTGTGGTGTCTGGGTATTGATCCAGTAAATGTCTAAGTTTCTTTAAAAAGGCAATATTTTCAGGTCTGGATTTGTCGTAAATATGCAGTTGATAGGCGTAAGGGTTGTCTAACCGAACACCGATACTGCCTTCAACGACGTGTTCTTTTGGTGGGTTATTTCTCAGTTCTAGGTCATGATAATAGTAGTTTGCTGTATCTAAGCGGAAACCATCAACGCCTCGCTTTAACCAAAACTCAACGGTTTCGAGTAACGCATTAACAACGTCCGGATTATGGAAATTCAAATCTGGTTGGCTGTCTAAGAAGTTGTGAAGATAATATTGTCTTCGTCGACTGTCCCAGTGCCATGCTGGGCCACCAAATACAGAAAGCCAATTATTAGGAACGGTGCCGTCAGGATTGGCGTCTGACCATACATACCAATCTGCTTTGGCATTGTCGTGGCTCTTACGTGATTCCGCAAACCAAGGGTGCTGATCTGAACTGTGGTTCAGCACTTGATCTATCATCACTTTAAGGCCATGACGATGAGCCGCTTCAATCAGTTGGTCGAAGTCGACAAGGCTGCCAAAAATAGGGTCTACATCACAGTAATCTGACACATCATAGCCGAAGTCTTTCATCGGAGAGGTAAAAAAAGGTGATAACCAAATAGCGTCGACACCCAGTGATGCGATGTAATCCATTTTCTCAGTGACACCCGGAAGGTCTCCAATACCATCGTTATTAGAGTCGAAAAAACTGCGTGGATACACTTGATAAATGACTGCGCCACGCCACCATTCTTGATTGTTAGCCATGATTTTCTCCCACTAAAAATAAACGCTTTATAGGATGGATTGTTGACAGAGAGGAGGTGATTTATAGGAATATGCTTCGTTATCTGTCGTGCTTTTTTTTACTGTTTCCAGCATACTCAATCATTATAGTGAATGCATGATCTTTGTTGACTTAATTTAGTCGCAAATCTAAAACTGTTTTGGAGCCATAATGTTTTCAGAAAAAGCTCGCCCTGTGGCTTGGCCTTTATTCTTCTTCTACTTTTTTTTCTGTGCGTTTATCGGCGTGATGATGCCTTATATTTCGCTGTACTATAAGTCGATTGGTTTAACCGCGTCCGAGATTGGCCGCTTGATGTCGACGTTTACTTTATCCGGTATTTTAATTCCGCATTTTTGGGGCTGGCTAACGGCCAAAATAGGCTTGCCTAAACGTATTCTTCAGTTGGGGATTTTAGGTTGTTTTATTGCCGTCATTCCTTTTAATTGGAGTGATCAATTTGAAACGCTGTGGTTCCTAACCTGCACAATGGCATTGTTTTATTCTGCATTAATTCCTATGACGGATTCGTTAGCAGTGAGAAGTATTCGCCATTTGGATGTACCTTATACTCGATTAAGAGTAGGTGGTTCCATAGGTTATGTTGTCGCCGTGGCGGGTGGTGGTTTTCTGATAGGCCAATTTGGCATTGGTATTGTTATTCCAACTATGTGCGTTTGCTTGGCATTGGCGGTGGTTACATCGTATTTCTTAAAAGAGCAAGCGTATGAAATTAACCCTCATAAAGAATCAATGTCTTTTCTTTCCTTGGTGAAAACGCCGGAGTCTATGCTGTTTTTTGCATTGGCTTTTTTGGCTTTTATGTCTCATGCGCCTTTCAATGTTTTTTTTGCCGTTCATTTATCGAATCTTGGCTACAGCGGTGAACATATCGGTCTTTTAATGGCGCTGGGTGTGGTCATTGAAATTGTACTGTTCCTGTTTTTTGGTAATACGATTAAACAATTTCATGTTGTTCATATTATTACGCTGTGTTTTGTCTGCGGTATCGTTCGTTGGTTCTTGGTGGGGTGGTTTGCGTCTATCGTGTGGGTGCTCATTTTCACGCAGCTGCTTCACAGCATAACGTTTGCGCTTTTTCATATGGTGTCAATCGAACAAATTAGACGTCTTTTCCCTGAACGTTATGCCAGTCAAGGGCAAGCCATGTACAGTGCTTTTGCCATCGGTTTAGGCGGTGGGATTGGCATGGTTATCACTGGTTATTTATGGGAATGGGCTGGTGGGGCTTGGGCATTTACGGCCGCGTCTATGACCAGCGCCTTGGCGCTTATCATTCTTATTATTAGTCAGCGTCGTTAAAAAGACAGCTTATAAATTGGTGCCATCGCTTTTTAGCAGTTCAATAAAAGCGATGGCAGCTCGACTGAGTGTTCTTTGTTTATGATGAATGACACCAAGTTTCCTCTCTACGTTCAAGTCTGCAATGTTCAATACCACCAGCTTTTCATCGACCAAGGTCGAGGGAAGGAGTGACCACCCCCAGCCAATACTGACGAGCATAGCAAGCGTTTCTAAATTATTGGTGTTCATCCGAACTTTAGGTTTTAGCCCTTGTTTGCCAAAAACTTGTTCTGCGATTTGCCTAGTAAACGTATTTTTATTGGGTAAAACACAAGCGTGCTGTGCTAATTCTATTAAGCTTAGTTTTTTAGATAAGGCCAGAGGATGATCTTTGCTGACAACACAAGTCAGCGGATCAGACCAAATTGGTAATGACTCAATCAACGGGTTTTCTTTATTGGATAGCGTGATAATACCCAGTTCAGCTCGTCCTTTTAGAACATCTTGGTAAGCCTCTTCTGATTGGGTAAATTCAATCTCTAAGTGTGCGCTCGGAAAGTCCTCTTGAAAGCGTTTGAGGGATTTTGGTAAACGTCGCAAACCGACATGATGGCTGGTCGAAAGACGTAGTTCGCCGCTCACATCTTGCATTTGTAATGTCATACTGCGCTTTATGTCTTGTAAATCTTCCGCCATTTTTCTTGCCTTGGGTAATAAACGTATCCCAGCTTCGGTTAATTGTACTTGGCGTCCAATACGATCAAAAAGTCGTACACCTAGGTTACTTTCAAGTGCGGCAATGCGTTTACTTATCGCTGGTTGTGTTAAAAAAAGTTTAGAGGCCGCTTCTGAAAATGAGCTAGTTTCAGCGACTTTAATGAAGGTAAGTAGTTCAGCAATGTCTATCATTCCAAAAAATTATCCAAAATATGAAAAATATGAATTTGAGTTATTTAAGCCAAAGTTTTAGGATAGCGCAATAAGATTTTTAGGAGAGAATTTATGTCAGGTAAAACCCTTTATGACAAGTTGTGGGACAGCCACCTTGTTCAACAGCGGAATGATGGCAGCGCATTGATTTATATTGATTTGCAGTTGCTTCACGAAGTAACGTCACCGCAAGCTTTTGAAGGACTTCGATTGGCTGGACGTAAGCCTTGGCGTGTCTCTTCAAGCTTAGCAACACCAGACCATAATGTGCCGACTACGAAGAAAGAGCGTATTTCTGGCGTTGATGGTATTGAAGATCCTGTGTCAAAAATTCAAGTCACAACGTTAGATGATAACTGCAATGAATTTGGTATTACCGAATTCAACATGAAGGACATACGCCAAGGAATCGTGCACGTTGTTGGGCCAGAGCAAGGCGCGACGCTTCCAGGTATGACCGTGGTTTGTGGTGATTCTCATACGTCCACACATGGAGCCTTCGGGGCCCTAGCGCACGGTATTGGAACATCGGAAGTAGAACATGTACTAGCGACGCAGTGCCTTGTGCAAAAGAAAAGCCGCAATATGTTGGTTCGGGTTGATGGCGAATTGTCAGCTTGGGTATCCGCGAAAGACGTTGTCTTGGCGATTATCGGTGCCATTGGTACCGCGGGCGGAACAGGTTACGCGATTGAATTTGGCGGTACGGGCATTCAGTCTTTATCCATGGAAGGCCGTATGACAGTTTGTAATATGGCGATTGAAGCAGGCGCTCGCGTGGGCTTGATTGCTGTAGATGAAACAACGATTAATTATGTTGAAGGCCGTCCCTATGCGCCTAAAGGCGAACATTGGGATATTGCTGTTGAAGCATGGAAAGACCTTGTTTCTGATAAAGACGCGCAATTTGACGAAGTGGTTGTACTGAAATCAGAAGATATCAAACCACAAGTCACGTGGGGAACGTCACCCGAAATGGTGATTGCTATCGATGAGCCGATTCCGCGCGCTGAAGATCAAAAAGACCCAGTGAAAAAAGAAGGTTATGCACGTGCTTGGAAATATATGGGCTTAGAAGGCAAAACCATGTTGGCCGATATAGTGCTAGATCGTGTTTTTATAGGATCATGTACCAACTCACGTATTGAAGATTTGCGCATTGCGGCCCAAGTGGTTAAAGGTCGTAAAGTCGCTTCTACGCTGAAACAAGCGATTGTGGTTCCGGGTTCTGGCTTGGTAAAGGCACAAGCTGAAAAAGAAGGCCTAGATGTAATTTTTGAAGCGGCTGGATTGGAATGGCGTGAGCCTGGTTGTTCCATGTGTTTGGCGATGAATGCGGATAAATTGGGCAATGGTGAACATTGCGCTTCTACGTCTAACCGTAATTTTGAAGGTCGCCAAGGGTTTGGTGGTCGTACGCATTTGGTTAGCCCTGCGATGGCCGCCGCCGCCGCAATTGCCGGTCATTTTGTTGATGTTAACGAATTTGTTAAACACTAAATAAAAGGAGAGTTTTCATGCGTCCCTTTACTAAGCACACAGGCTTAGCCGCTCCTTTGGATTTGGCTAACGTTGATACTGATATGATCATTCCAAAGCAGTTTTTGAAATCTATCAAACGAACTGGCTTTGGTAAAAATTTATTTGATGAGCTTCGTTACGAAGACGAAGGTCAGCCAGACCAAGAATGCGATGGTCGTCCGATCCGAGAATCGTTTGTTTTAAATCATGATCGTTACAAAGGCGCTAGTGTATTACTGGCCCGTCAAAACTTCGGTTGTGGCTCTAGCCGCGAGCATGCGCCTTGGGCGTTAGATGATTACGGTTTTCGCTCCATTATTGCGCCAAGCTTTGCGGATATTTTTTACAATAATTGTTTTAAAAATGGCTTGTTGCCAATTGTTCTGGAAGCAGAAGAAGTGGATCAATTGTTCGCTGAAGTCGCGTTAAGAAAAGGGGCTCAAATCATTATTGATCTTGAGAATCAAACGGTAACATCGCCTTCTGGTGCAATATTCGAATTCATTGTCGACAACTTCCGTAAGCATTGTTTGTTAAATGGTTTGGATGACATTGCTTTGACACTTGAGCAAGAGTCTTCTATTCGTAGTTACGAAGAAAAACGTATGAATGATGCACCATGGCTTTTCTTGTCACGTGAACAGTAATTTCTTTTGGCAATAACATCACAGCAGTTTTTTAAGGGTTTAACATGACTAAAAATGTATTGGTATTACCGGGTGACGGCATTGGTCCAGAAATTGTGGCACAAGCGGTTCGCGTCTTGGATGCAGTGAACGCACAGTTCTCTTTGAACATCGTTCACGAAAGTGCGCTGGTTGGTGGTTCTGCTTATGACGAAACAGGTTCTCCATTACCAGAAGCGACTTTGGCTAAAGCCAAAGCGGCGGATGCTATTTTACTCGGTGCGGTGGGTGGTCCTAAATGGGATAAATTGGACATGTCGGTTCGCCCTGAAAAAGGCTTGCTTGGATTACGTTCTAACCTTGAGTTGTTTTCTAATCTTCGTCCTGCGATTTTGTACCCGCAGTTAGCTGATGCGTCTAGCTTGAAACCAGAAATCGTTGCTGGCTTGGATATTCTTATTGTTCGCGAATTAACGGGCGGTATTTATTTCGGTCAGCCTCGTGGTATTCGCGTTCTAGAAAATGGTGAGCGCGAAGGTTTTAATACCTATGTTTACAATGAGTCAGAGATTCGCCGTATAGGGCGTTCTGCTTTTGAAGCAGCGCGTTTACGTGATAAGCGAGTCTGTTCTATTGATAAGTCCAACGTGCTGGAAGTGACCGTCCTTTGGAAAGAAGTGATGGAAGAAGTGGCGAAAGAGTACCCTGACGTCGAATTAACACACATGCTAGTTGATAATGCTGCGATGCAGCTTGTTCGTGCACCAAAACAGTTTGATGTAATGGTTACTGGCAATATGTTTGGTGATATCCTTTCTGATGCTGCTGCTATGTTGACAGGTTCTATTGGTATGCTACCTTCTGCTTCTCTAAATGCTGAAGGCCGCGGTATGTATGAGCCATGTCATGGTTCTGCGCCAGATATTGCGGGCAAAGGAATCGCTAACCCATTGGCGACAATTTTGTCAGTTGCTATGATGTTGCGTTATTCTTTAGACGCAAAAGATGCGGCAGATGCTATTGAGGCGGCAGTAAGTAAGGTTCTAGACCTAGGTCTAAGAACCGCAGATATTGCATCGAAAGGGTGCGAAACTGTTAGTACGCAAGCCATGGGCGATGCGGTTCTAGCAGCATTAAAAGCGTAATATCATAACGATATTGGGCATTCATTAGGGATACTGCTCTTGGTATGAGTGGCCCCACAAAAAAAAGGTAACGTTAACCATGTCAAAACACACTGTAGGTTTAGTCGGATGGCGCGGAATGGTCGGTTCTGTGTTGATGCAACGTATGAAGGAAGAAAAAGACTTTGATCATATTGATCCAGTTTTCTTTACAACATCTCAAACGGGGCAGAAAGGTCCAGAAATTGGTAAAGATATTCCATTACTTCAAGATGCAAGCGACATT
This sequence comes from Marinomonas primoryensis, assembly GCF_013372285.1. Lineage (NCBI taxonomy): Bacteria > Pseudomonadati > Pseudomonadota > Gammaproteobacteria > Oceanospirillales > Oceanospirillaceae > Marinomonas > Marinomonas primoryensis. Next base: position 1,991,880 of record NZ_CP054301.1, read on the forward strand.
GAAGCATTGAAAAAGATGGATATTATTATTACCTGTCAAGGCGGGGATTATACCAAGGCTATTTACCCTCAGTTGCGTAAGGCGGGTTGGAAAGGTTACTGGATTGATGCCGCGTCTTCATTGCGCATGGATAAAGACGCCATTATTGTACTTGATCCTGTTAACTTAAATGTTATCAAGCAAGGTTTGAGCGATGGCATTAAAACTTTTGTGGGTGGTAACTGTACGGTTAGCTTGATGCTGTTGGCATTAGGTGGGTTGTTTGAGAAAGGCCACATTGAGTGGATGACCTCTATGACTTACCAAGCTGCTTCTGGTGGTGGTGCACGCCATATGCGCGAATTGATCAATCAAATGGGTATGTTGCAAGGTGCTGTTGCGACAGAGCTTGCAGATCCTGCTAGTGCGATTCTTGAGATTGATCGTAAAGTCGCAGAAAAAATGCGCTCCGGTACATTACCCACCGATCAATTTGGTGTGCCATTAGCGGGCTCTTTGATCCCTTACATCGACAGCCAGCTTGATAACGGCCAAAGCCGCGAAGAGTGGAAAGCACAAGCTGAGTGTAACAAAATCTTAGGCATCGACGGCAAACCAATTCCAGTTGACGGTTTATGTGTTCGTATCGGTGCAATGCGTTGTCATAGTCAGGCTTATACCATCAAGCTAAACAAAGACATTCCTGTTGCTGACATCGAAGGCATGCTTGCTCAGCATAATGAGTGGGTTAGCGTTGTCCCTAACGATAAGCAAGCGACAATGGAGCGTTTAACACCAACAGCGGCAACGGGGACACTGAATATTCCAGTAGGTCGTATTCGTAAGTTGAATATGGGGCCTGAATACATCAGTGCATTCTCGGTTGGTGATCAATTGTTATGGGGAGCGGCTGAGCCACTTCGTCGTATGTTGCGCATATTACTGAATGACTAGAGCTACTAGCATATTTTTTTGAAAAGCGCCTGTCATAGTGACAGGCGCTTTTTTTTGCTTTCTAGATTACTCGGTGTAGGCTGGACAAATGTAACGACTAATCAATGTCATGATAGTAAAGGAGAAAACTGTGTTATCGCGACTGCCAAGGTGGGTTGAATACGGTGCATTTATGCTGGCTCTGGTGGCTGGAAGTGTCAATGCGGTCGCATTATTGGGGTTTCAGCACCAAGCTGTGTCGCATTTGTCAGGGACTGCTACACTCATAGGAAGTGCGATGTTAAACCCAGACGCAGGAGTACTTCTTCACCTAATTGGAATATTACTAAGCTTTGTTATGGGCTCGGCTATTTCCGGTTTTATGCTGACAGAGACGTCGTTAAAGTTGGGTCGATTTTATGATGTGCTGTTGGTCATTGAAGCTGTTTTTTTAATGGTCGCTATGTATTTATTATTAAATAATTACACTTCGGGACACTATTTTGCGTCGGCGGCGTGCGGGCTTCAAAACGCACTTGCGACCACCTACAGTGGCGCTGTTGTGCGAACAACCCATCTAACGGGTATATTTACAGATTTAGGCATTATGTTAGGAGGGGCCTTTCAGGGGAAGGTACTAGATAAGCGCAAAGTGTTCTTGTTTATTATTATTGTCGTTGGCTTTATTTTAGGTGGTTGTCTGGGAGCCTGGTTGTTCTTGACGTTTGGGTTTTACGCATTGTGTGTTCCATCGGCACTTTGTGTATGTCTTGCGATTTTGTATCGTTCATATAATGTACGATTAATTCGAGATTAAGACCAAAGTGAATAATGATGTGACTTTAAGAAAGCTAGGTAGCGTATTCCCATTGAGCTAAATAGCACTCATTGATACAAGAAAACACATGATTTTCTTGTGCAAAATGCTCAAAAGTTTGCTAGATTTAAATAGGTATGGTACTGATTAATAAAGTGTTTAAGGGCGATTTTTTGTATTCATTGGGAAATGCGATGTTCATTCACTATATTGTGAAAGTATTTACATTGTCGGCATTGAAATCACATCGAATCGTCCATAGATTATATATAAGGGCAACAGAGGAGGTACAAAACTGAAGTTAATAAAAAACCTGACTAAAACAGAAGGAAATTCTCTATGTATACATTGAATATTAGCGGTCACCACGTCCAATCTGGTGAAGAAGTTCAAGAACTTGTTAAAGAAAAAATGGACCACTTGTCTCGTATCAATAATCAGATAACAAGCATTAAGGTGATTCTAAATACAGAGAAACACGAGATTCATGAATTAATTGTCGAAGCCAGTGTTCATATTCCTGGTCATGATCTTTTTGCAACGGTTAAAACGGATAAACAGATTAAACCGGCCCTTGACCTCTTAGTTGGCAAGTTAGAGAAGCAGCTAATCAAACACAAAGCAAAACATGCTGGTCGACAGCACCATATTAATGCTCAGGATGTAGAGAGTCCCGTAGAGCGTCAGCTACAAGCAGAGTTCGACGAGCTTGTTGAGCGAGAAGTTATTTAATTTATTCACCCTTCTAGGAGAAGCCTCGCACAGCGGGGCTTTTTTGTGCCTGAATTTTTTGCGCAAAAAATACTAAAGTTAATGGTTAGATGTATTTGAGGGTAAAAAAGTAAGGCATAAAAAAGCCTACAAATAAAAACTATCTGTAGGCTTTTTTCGCGCAGTTTAATGCACTGTTAATTCATGTTAGACGTTACTAACAGGAATAAACTCGACTGGTTCTGTTGTCATTGCATCAAGCGGTGGCGCAAAGTCCGTTAGTTTGATGCCTTTAACGGCATTTTTGTACTCTTCCATGGTTGGTGTACGACCAAGAATAGTTGAAAGTACAACGATCGGAGTAGAAGACAATAATGATTCACCTTTCTTCTCTGCCGTATCTTCTACGACTCGGCCTTGGAAAAGGCGTGTTGAAGTGGCAATAACCGTATCGCCTTTCTCAGCTTTCTCCTGATTACCCATACAAAGGTTACAGCCTGGACGTTCTAGATACATGATGTTTTCGTATTTAGTACGAGCAGATTCTTTTGGTGCATCGTCATTAAATTCGAAACCGGCGTATTTTTTCAAAACATCCCAATCGCCTTCCGCTTTTAACTCATCAACAATGTTGTATGTTGGTGGCGCGATAACAAGTGGTGCTTTGAAGTTGATTGTGCCGTTTTGTTCTTCTAGGTTCTTAAGCATTTGAGAGATGATTTTCATATCTCCCTTATGAACCATACATGATCCAACAAAACCAAGGTCTATTTTCTTCTCACCTTTATAGAAAGAAACAGGGCGAATAGTGTCATGTGTGTAACGCTTAGATACATCCGCGTTGTTAACGTCAGGATCGGCAATCATTGGTTCGTCAATTTGGTCTAGATCAACAACCAATTCCGCAAAGTACTTAGCATTGTTATCTGGTGCTAACGCCGCTTTTTCACCAGATTTGATTTCTCCAATTCGCTTATCCGCTATTTTAATTAAGCCTTTAAGCGTTTGGATTGCATTGTCCATGCCTTTATCAATCATGATTTGAATACGGCTCTTCGAGATCTCTAAAGATTCAATGAGCGTATCATCTTGAGAAATACAGATGGATGCTTTTGCCTTCATTTCGGCAGTCCAATCTGTAAAGGTAAACGCTTGGTCAGACAGTAAAGTACCAATATGTACTTCAATCACTCGACCTTGGAACACGTTATCGCCAAATTGCTTAAGCATTTGAGCTTGAGTAGCATGAACCACATCACGGAAATCCATGTAGTCCTTCAAATGACCTTTAAAGGTTACTTTGACAGACTCAGGAATCGGCATCGTTGCTTCACCCGTTGCTAGTGCAAGACCAACAGTTCCAGAGTCAGCGCCGAAGGCAACACCTTTAGACATACGAGTATGAGAGTCGCCACCGATAATGATTGCCCAATCATCAACCGTAATGTCATTCAATACTTTATGAATAACATCTGTCATTGGGCGATAAACACCTTTCGGATCACGAGCGGTAATAAGACCAAACTTATTCATAAACTGCATTAGTTTTGGAATATTCGCTTGTGCTTTTGAATCCCAAACAGACGCTGTGTGGCAACCTGATTGGTAAGCACCATCAACAATAGGAGAGATGACGGTTGCCGCCATTGATTCAAGCTCTTGAGACGTCATTAAGCCTGTTGTATCTTGCGATCCTACAATATTCACTTGTACGCGAACATCAGAGCCAGCGTGTAACGCCGCTTTAGACATTACGCCAACAGCATTTTTGTTGAAAATTTTCTCAACAGCTGTCAAGCCTTGGCCTTTATGCGAAATTTCTTTAGAAGGAGCATAGACAAGCTCTAAGGGAACACCAAGCGTTTCAGCGGCGAAGGTTTGCAGTTTTTTACCGAATACAATCGCGTAAGAACCACCGGCCTTCATGAACTCAACAGATTGAGGTGTGAAAGCGGAAGAAATATCGGCAAGCTCTTTATCGCCGTTATACAGTTTCTTTTCTTTAGTGTTAATGGTTAGTACGGTGCCGGTTTCAACAGAGTAAGTCTGCTCAAGAACCGGGTCGCCATTTTCGTTCATAATTGGGTTGCCATTAGTATCAAGCTTTTTAACCCAGTTTTTAAGGTCTAAACCAATACCGCCCGTCACACCAACAGTCGTTAAGAATATAGGTGAAATGCCGTTCGTACCTGCAACAACAGGAGCAAAGTTCACAAATGGAATATAAGGGCTTGCTTGTTTACCGGCCCAAAGCGCTACGTTATTAACGCCTGACATTCTCGAAGAGCCTACGCCCATCGTGCCTTTTTCAGCGATTAGCATCACTTTTTTGCCAGGATGTTGCTTTTGAAGTTCTTGGATTTCCACTTGTGCTTCTGGAGAGATCATGCACTTTCCGTGCAACTCACGGTCTGAACGGGAGTGAGCTTGATTACCAGGAGAGAGTAAATCGGTAGAAATATCACCTTCTGCGGCGATGTAAGTTACAACACCAATTTCTTCATCTATTTCAGGTAGCTTAGTAAAAAACTCTGCTGCAGCGTAGCTTTGCAGAATGTCTTGAGCAATGGCATTGCCCGCTTTGAAAGCAACTTCAAGGCGTTCCATATCAGCTTCATACAAGAAGACTTGAGTCTTCAGAACGTCTGCTGCAGGTACAGCAACTGACGTGTTATCAGATAAAGCAAGATCAAGAAGCACTTCAACAGAAGGGCCGCCTTTCATGTGAGATAACAATTCAAAAGCAAATGTCGGTGTGATTTCAGCTACGACAGATTCAATTAGAATAATTTCTTTCAGAAATTTAGCTTTTACCACGGCTGCGCTTGTTGTGCCTGGTAATGTGTTATAGATGAAAAAATTAAGAGAATCCGCGCGGTATTCGTTACCAGTGTCTTTAATTTGAGCAATGATTTCTGATAATAACGCATCACTATCAATCGGCTTAGGATGTAATCCTTGACCTTTTCGATTTTCAATTTCTTGTAAGTACTCTGAATATAGGCTCATTGTCACCTCTGAATAATAATTTATGATAATAATATTATGTACTAGAAAAGGAACCTGAAATCAGGTCACTGAATTTAATTTTTCATCTGGTACATATTATAGAAAAAACGCATCAAAAAGTGACGATGCACCATAACAATTTCGAATAGGTGACATTTAGCGGAATTATTCTGATTTAGATAAACCATTAGATTGCTGAATAATCCTCACCACCCTAAAGCCCCAATTGCTGGCTTTTAATACCGGTTCTGCGCGGTATCTTGTTGCACTTCGGCCAACTCTTGGAATATCGAACCAAGATCCGCCTCTTAATACTCGGTTTTCACATTGATTGGCCAGCCACACTTCATTTTTTGTCGGCGCGCCGTCATAGTTGTCGTGGTAACAATCTTCTACCCATTCCGCTACATTGCCATGCATGTCAAACAAACCAAGTGGGTTACTGGCTTGACTGCCAACTTGGGCGGAAGATACACCGTCCCATTGACTTCCGCAGCTATCACAGACGCTGTAACCAGGCTTTACCGTGTTTCCATACCAAAATGAGGTACTTGAGTCTGCTCTTGCCGAATACTCCCATTCAATTTCTGTTGGGAGGCGATACTCTTGATTTGTTTGGCTGGATATCCAAGTCGTATAGGCTTTTGCGTCATACCAGCTGATGTTGATTACAGGGCGTTGCCCTCGGCCCCAGCCATTATCTGGAGGTAGCTCTCGACCAGTTGCATTGGCAAATTTATCATATTGGTCAAAGGTAACTTCGTATTTACTAATATAAAAGCCATTGGGGATATCGACTTCATGGGGTGGTTTTTCATTATCATCTCCCATTCTGTTTTGATCACCCATGATAAAGGTCGCAGGAGGGATTTTTTCTATTTTGGGTGCTGTTCCGCCAGAAATAAGTGGCTCTTCTAATGTTTGCGGCAATGCCTCAAACGGCGTTATTACTTCCACCTTAGGTACAGTTTTTGGGGCGGGAGTGATTTTTTCAGGTGGTGTGCTAGGCCATAAAATGATAGCCGCCAAAATGCTTATGGCGACAAAAGTACATATAACGATGATTTTTGGTTTGGTATTGCGTACATAGCGTTTCACGGCTCGCTTAGCCACCGAACTGTTACTTACTTCAGGCTTATAGAGGTTTGCGCGAATGATTCGAATGACTTCAACCAAGGATTTTGGCCTATGGCGCTCATTTTCTCTACTCCATTTCAGTAAACGACCCCATGTGGTGTCACTTAAACTTGGGTGTGTGTCTGGTAGGCTCGTAGTGAAGTCTTTATCGAGAATCGATTCTCCAAGTAAGGCGGCCATGAGGAGTTTCATAAAGGCAAAACTATCCGATGCTGGTGTGCGCTTTTGACCTTTTTTTAAATATTCTGGTGGGAAGAAGCGGGCATCCATAACGCTGTCATCAATTTGACTCATCCAATTGTGAACGCCGAATCCCGTCATAAGGCCAAGCCCATTAACGACATGAATTGAATTTAAGTCTAAATGTCCATGGAGCAGATCATTTTTATGTACTTGATCTAACGCTTTGGCAATATTATCGAATAGACCAATCACTACATTTAAAGGGGCTCCATCTGGGTATTTTCCTAAAAAACTGTAGAGGTTTTCTCCACCACATACAGCAGAACACGAAAAGACCCATAGTTTTGAGTAAAAGGGTGGGTAGTTTGGTGTGATGGCAGGGTGTTTTACGCCTGCATATTTTCTGGCATTTTGTAAGAAGTCTTCAACTTTTCCTTTGTTGGATTGGAAAAAACGCAGGACAAAAGGCCTTCCACCTTGGTCTGCAACCCAAGTGGTTTTATGGTTATCCATTGGGTAGTTTAAAATGTATGGATCGAGTTCGACTCCTACATTTTGGCCAATTTTTAGTTTTTTGGGGTCATAAAAATCATTCATTACGAATTTGATATCCAAATCAAGACGTTGCTGCCTAAGAGTGCAATAGAGGGTATAATCACGTTTTTTAACATAAAAAGGTAGAGTAATGTTATCAGCGTATCCAGAGCTTGTTGAATTTCTTCCGTGTGAATCCCCTAAAGCGTGGGTGAATTGCGCTCTTGAGAACCAAACTTTGCTATTAAATGATCATGCTCACTGTGAGAAAAAAGCAGCGTCGACAGCAATGAACTTAATGTACCGCTATGTTGATCGCGATAATTTGTTGCACAAGATGTCTCGTTTGGCTCGTGAAGAGCTACTACACTTTGAACAAGTTCATAAATTGATGCGCAGCAGAGGCATCGCCTACGAACACTTGTCAGCATCGCGCTACGCCGATGGTTTGCGCAAACACATTCGTACTCATGAACCAGCTCGCCTTATAGATATACTTATCATAGGTGCATTTGTAGAAGCGCGTTCTTGTGAACGATTTGCTGCACTGGCGCCACATTTGGATGACGAGTTGTCCAAATTCTATATTTCATTATTGAAATCTGAAGCGCGTCATTTTGAAGACTATCTTGAGCTTGCACAAGAGTATGCTAGTGATTCTATTGAAGAACGTGTGACATTTTTTAGAAATATAGAGCATCAACTTATTGTTGAGCCAGATGTAGAGTTTCGTGTGCACAGTGGTCCACCAATGCAAGTGTAGTTTACAAAATGCCACAAACCATTTGCGTAACTTGACGCTGCTTTTTACGCATGCTGCTACACTCATTATATGAACTCGGAAATCTGGAGAATGTGTTATGGGTGTACATAAGAGCGAAACCCTTCCGGACGTTACCTATTGGCTAGGGCTCGAAATTGCTAAGGTAGATCCGGTTGTTGATCTTGATGTGATGTATAAAGGCTCTCTAGAGTTGGATTTTCTATATCAGCTTCTTACCAGTAAAGCTCAACAGCATTGGTGGCGTGTTTATGGTATTCAGCTGAGCCCCGTCATTATCAATAACGCATTTTTCCGAGCGATATCTATGCTGCATAATCGCAATATCGAGTTTACTCGTTCGCGTAACAGTAAAGAGACAGTGTGGGTGAAAGAGCTTTTGAAGCGCTAAAGGATAAAAAAATGTCAGCATAGTCGCTGACATTTTTTGTGAAGTCCATACTATTGATAACGTTTAGAGGAGTCTCTCGTGATGAGCTTCTTTTAGCCCATTTAATCCGTTTTGAATAAACTCCGTGACGGACGCTTTGCGTTGAGTATAAATGTCTCCCTCAATATGAGCTAGCCAAATAAACTCGTCCCAATCGCCTAGAACACAACGCAAATAGTCGTGTACTTTATGCACCTCAGGGCGGTGTGTGTGCCCATGGATGACTGTCTTGCAATGGAGAAGGTTAAGTGAATCACCGACAGCCGATTCAGTGACATCCATGATACTTATCGACTTTTCTGCCGCCATGGACTTGCTGTCGTTACGCAGTTGCGCCGCAAGAGCGAGGCGTTGCTCTAATGGCAAGGATAAAATTTGCTCTTGCCATGCTGTAGAGCGTACCGTCTTTCTAAATGCTTGATACTCGGTATCTTCCAAACAATATTCATCGCCATGGGTTAAAAGAACGGAAGTGTTATTCAAAGGCAATAATGTTTGCTCATGAATAAGGGTTGCCCCCACTTTATCTAGCCACGCGCTGCCGATGAGAAAGTCCCTATTACCATGCAAGAAATATAAGGCAATGCCAGATTGAGATAATGTGGCGAGCGCGTTTTCTACTTGCGTATTCCAATCGGCATGAAAGTCGTCACCGATCCAAGCTTCATAAAAATCACCGAGTATATAAAGCTCCGCTTCTTCTTGACGCTGAATAAGCTCTTCCGTCATTTGAACAAACGCCCGGATCAAATCCGGGCGTTTGTCACTAAGGTGCAGATCTGAAATGAAATAACGGATCATTACCCTTCGCTTTTTACTAGTTCAGCGCTTTCGATGATCACGTCTTCAGCAGGTACATCTTGGTGCCCTGATTTCATCGTAGTTTTGACTTCTTTGATTTTGTTTACGACGTCCATGCCCGCTGTTACTTTACCAAATACAGCATAGCCCCAACCATCTGGCGTTTTGCTACGATGATTTAGGAAGCTGTTGTCCGCGATGTTGATAAAAAATTGTGCAGAAGCGGAATGTGGGTCCATTGTGCGAGCCATCGCCAAAGTACCAATTTCATTTTTTAAACCGTTGTCCGCTTCGTTCTCAATTGCAGTACGGTTTTCTTTTTGCGTCATACCAGGTTCAAAACCACCGCCTTGAACCATGAAACCATTGATTACACGGTGGAAGATAACGCCATCATAGAAACCTGATGTAACATATTCTTCAAAATTTTTCGCTGATTTAGGCGCTTTTTCGTAATCAAGCTCGACATGAATGTCGCCGTGGTTTGTATGTAAAATGATCATTGTGTATTCCTTGTTTAATTAATGGCTAAAATCTTGAGTGTTTCTAATCAATGTTGAGCATTTTATGTGTTTGTAAGCTAAGACGCCACCGTGGATGCGATAAACAATAGTGTAATGTGGCTTCTTGAGTATTGATCAAAGGGATTTGATCCACTGATAAATGACCTTGATCCATAGGTTGTAAATAAAAATTATCAAAATCTAAGGTTTCAAATTGTTCAGGATCAAGTTGTTCTTGTGGGTAAACCAGTTTTAATTCATCGCCCTTGGTAATAACCAATTTTTTGGGCGTCTTGGGGCTCACGCAGATCCAGTCTATGCCATCTGGCAGCGCTAACGTGCCATTGGTTTCTATGGCAATCATGTAGCCATGATCTTTCATTTCTTTGATGAGGCTGGTATCCAGTTGGAGTGCTGGTTCGCCACCGGTAAAAACCACGTATTTATGCCCATGACCAGATGGCCAAAGCGCATCAATGTGTGAGCGTAACTGTGAGGCGGTTTTAAATTTTCCACCATTCTGCCCATCGGTACCGATAAAATCAGTGTCGCAAAATTGACAGTCGGATTGAGAACGCGTTTTTTCTAAACCAGACCATAGATTACAGCCAGTAAAACGACAAAATAGAGCAGGGCGGCCCGCATGGGCACCTTCGCCTTGTAATGAATAAAAGGCTTCTTTGATTGAATACATGTTGTTACACCTGTTACGGCTCGAAAAACAGTTCGAGGTAAGGGTTGTTACTTTAGTTAGCAATGTAGTGTCTAAGCGAATCATTTGTGGAACAAAAGCCATTTAGCACTAAAACAAACACACTAAAACCAGAATGAGTTATTTGTTGATTTAACCTATTAGATTTCGTAATCCAATGGGTCTGTTTTGCCTTGCTCTCTAAATGCGTCAAGGCGTTCACAGCATGCACCGCATTTCCCACAGGATTTTTCACGGCCATTGTAACAAGTCCATGTATTGGCGTAGTCCAGATTCATACTCAACCCCGCTTTCAAAATGTCGCCTTTAGATGAATACAAAAAGGGCGTGACGATTTCTACAGATTGATAATTGGCAATTTTAGAGACTGCGTTCATGGCGTCGACAAATTCAGGACGGCAATCAGGGTAGATATGATGATCACCAGAATGGGCGCCGTAATAGACTTTGCCTGCTTCTAAAGAAACAGCGTAAGCAATCGCCATAGAGAGCAAAACCATATTGCGATTTGGGACGACAGTTGATTTCATGCTGTCGTCTTCGTAATGGCCTTCTGGAATCTTCGTGTCACCAGTGAGTGATGAATTCGCCATTAAGCTATTGATCGCCGTAATATCAACGACTTTATGGGAAACGCCAAGCGTTCGGCAGACTTGTGCTGCCACTTCTAGTTCTTTGCTGTGCTTTTGTCCATAGTCAAAAGACAGAGCATAAACGTCTAATCCATTTTGGATTGCTGTGTTCAAAACGGTAAATGAATCCATTCCTCCTGAATACACCACGACGACTTTTTCTGGCATGTTAATTTCCTTGTTGCTGACCTTTTATTTGAATGAAAGGTGATGGTTTATGAGGGGCGCAGTGTAGCAGATTGTCTAGGAGGCAAACTAGAAAGCAGGGCGTAAAAGATATTGCAAAGCCGTGTTGTTTAACGTAATTTCAATATGCGTAACCGGTTACATATTTGTTGGTATGTTCTTATTTGATGGGATTGGAAAGCAAGATGGAGCAATTTGGTGTATTAACACTAGGAAGTCGATTGAAACGGCTCAGCGATTATTTATTTGCCCAAGTACAAGAAGTCTATGTTCAGTGTGATATCCCTATTTCAGCAACGTATTTTCCGATACTGAAATTGCTGCAAACAGTAGGGGGTTTATCTGTCGTGGAAATTGCAGAGCAATTGCATTTAAGTCACCCTGCGGTTAGCAAGCAAACGACAAAAATGATTAAGGCGAAGTTACTCGAAAAAACGGTAGATGAACGCGATCAGCGACGATCTTCTCTGCGTATTTCTGCGCATGGGGAAGATGCCATGTTTCGTGTTGAACCCATACTAATCGAGCTGAAAATTCTTATTGAAGAAGCCGCGGCATTTTCAAGTCGTGATTTTATGGAAAGTTTGGCTCAGCTTGAAGCTCAAACAATGGATGGGCGACTGGCCGATAAGGTGTTAGATCGCCTGCATTGTATCCATATTGAATCTTTTAAATCGTCTCATCAAGATGACTTTTATGCTCTGAATATGGCTTGGTTAAAAGCGCATTTTCCCACCCAAATTACAGAGTACGACCATCTAGTGTTATTGAACCCTCAAACGCATGTATTAGAAAAAGGTGGCAATGTATGGGTCGCTACACGTAGAGCGAATAAAAAAGGCGGGAAAGACAGAGTGCTTGGGGCGGTTGTCTTGATGGTTAATGGCAACGGAAGCGTTGCAGAAATTCAAAAGCTGTCAGTTGTAGAGCATTGTAGAAGAAAGGGCATCGCGGATGCTTTGCTATCACATGTTATTGATTTTGCTATGTCAAAAGGGATAACAACGCTGACCCTCGAAACGGCTTCTAATCTCAACGCAGCGAAAAGCCTTTATAGAAAACATGGTTTCGTAGAAAAGACACCGCACAAACCATCTATCTATGAGCGAACGGACATCTATATGGAAAAACAATTAAAGGATGCTTTATGAATACATTGCAGCATATGCGGCGCGGCGCGGTCGCCTCAATTCCTATGATCGTTGGTGGGATTCCGTTTGGTCTTCTGTTTGGGTCTTTAGCCTCAAGTTATGGGTTGAGCCCGTGGTTCGCTATTGCAATGTCGGCCATCGTATTCGCAGGCTCAGCGCAATTTGTTGCGCTTGGTTTAATTGCCTTGCATGCGCCGATCTGGGTGATCGTGTCGACCACTTTTATTGTTAATCTTCGTCACCTTTTATACGCTGCGGATTTGGTGAAATTTGTCAAACATTTGCCTATGCCGATCCGAGCTGTGATGGGTTTTGGGTTGATTGATGAAACCTATGCGGCGGTTCGTCCTATGTATGAAATTGGCGCTGCAGATGAAGGAAATGGACATAAGGTGTATTTAGGGTCTTTTATTTCGTTTTATGTCATGTGGAATGTTACGACAATATTGGGTGTTTTATCCGGTGAACTCATTCCAGGTATGAGTGAATGGGGGTTAGAATTCGCAATGGTGGCGACCTTTATTGGTATTATCACGCCCTATTTAAAGCGCAGACCTTTTTGGTTTTGCATGCTAAGTGCTGGGGTTGCATCGGTGCTTTTATCTGGCTTGCCAAATAATCTTGGGCTGCTTGTGTCGGCGGTGATCGGCGTTGCGGTTGGTTACTTTGCGGACTATTCGGCGTCCAATAAAGAAAAGTCAGAAGGCAATAAAATACAGGGGGCAGAAAAATGAATTTAATCGATGCTGTATTGATTATTTCGGGCATGTTCGTAGTGACCTTTGGAGTGCGATTTGTCTTGTTTGCTCGTGCTCATAAAGTGGTAATGCCCGATTTTTTGGAGAGGGCGCTGAAGTTCGTTCCTGTCGCCGTGTTAACCGCGATCATAACACCAATGATATTGATGCCAGATCAGCACATCAATATGTCTTTATTCAATCCTTGGTTGCTGGGTGGTATCGCCGCTTTTGTTGTCGGTATTTGGCGGCAACAGCAGTTGCTTACCATTTTGGTGGGAGTGATCGTTTTTTTTGTGTCGAAATACGTTCTTTCGGCTTAGTGATGAGAGGAAAACATGGAAAAGATTTTTCTGCTCAATATCCCATAGAAACCTAAATACTATATACTTGCCGATCAAAGTAACAATATTGTTAGACCAACACTTATCGGGACTTACATCAACCATGTCAGAAACGTCAAAACCAGGTAATTTTATTACCCAAATCATTGATAAAGATAACGAATCAGGTAAGCACGGCGGTAAGGTTCTTACTCGCTTTCCACCTGAGCCAAATGGCTACCTACACATCGGCCATGCTAAATCCATTTGTCTGAACTTCGGCTTAGCGCAGCGTTACAATGGTCAGTGCAATCTACGTTTTGATGACACTAATCCTGAGAAGGAAAGTGTTGAATACATTGAATCGATTAAACGCGATGTAGAGTGGCTTGGCTTTGAATGGAAAGACGAACCTAAGTTTGCTTCTGACTATTTTGATCAATTGTTTGATTTTGCAATACAACTTGTTCAGGCAGGCAAGGCCTATGCTTGTGAACTAAACGCTGAGCAAATGCGCGAATATCGCGGCACATTGAAAGAGCCAGGTAAAAATAGCCCATATCGTGATCGCAGTGTTGAAGAAAATATGGCCGTTTTCATGGATATGAAAAATGGTAAATACAAAGACGGTGAAGTGGTTCTGCGCGCTAAAATTGATATGGGCAGTCCAAATATCAATATGCGTGATCCAATTATCTATCGAGTTCGTCATGTGCACCATCACCAAACGGGTGATAAATGGTGCGTTTATCCGATGTATGATTTTACGCATTGTTTGTCGGATGCCATTGAAGAAGTGACGCACTCTGTCTGTACGCTTGAGTTTCAAGATCATCGTCCATTGTACGATTGGGTGTTGGATACGTTGAAGACGGCTCATCCACAACAAATTGAATTTGCTCGTTTGAATTTAAACTACACCGTAACGAGCAAGCGTAAGTTGAAGCAGCTGGTGGATGAAAAACACGTACATGGTTGGGATGATCCGCGGATGCCGACGATTTCTGGTTTGCGTCGTCGTGGTTATACAGCTTTATCTATCCGTAATTTTTGCGATCGTATTGGTGTGACAAAATCTGACAGTACGGTTGATGTCGGTATGTTGGAACACGCTATTCGTGAAGATTTGGATGCCAGTGCAAATCGCGCTATGGTTGTGCTGAATCCGATCAAAGTTACCCTGACCAACTACCCTGAAGGTAAAGAAGAAATCTTCACGGTGGGTAATCACCCGAAAAATGAAGAAGCGGGCACTCGCCAAGTGCCATTTAGTAAAGAGTTGTACATTGACGCCGCAGACTTTGCCGAAGTGCCGCCTCGTAAATGGAAGCGCTTAACGCTTGAAGGCGCGGTTCGTCTTCGCGGCGGTTATGTCATTACTTGTGATGAAGCAATTAAAAATGACGCGGGTGACGTAGTCGAATTACGTTGCCGTTATGATGAGAGTACATTGGGTGTGAACCCTGAAGGCTACAAGCCAAAAGGTGTGATTCATTGGGTAAGCGCGAAGCATGCTGTTGATGCTACCGTTAATCTTTACGATCGCTTGTTCGTGAATGAATTGCCTGATGCAAACTATGAAGATAAAACCTTCTTGGATTTCATTAATCCAGAATCGTTAACGATGGTGACTATTGCCAAAGCTGAACCGTCATTGTTGCAGTCTGAAAAGGGTCAAGGATTTCAGTTCGAACGAGAAGGGTATTTCTGCCGTGATTTGAAAGAAGACGGTGTGGTGTTTAATCGTACAGTCACCTTGCGTGACTCTTGGGCAAAAATTGAAGCAAAAGGAAATTAAGCGCATGTTGAAGATTTACAACACCCTAAGTGGGAAGAAAGAAATTTTCAAACCAATCGAGGAAGGCAAGGTTGGTATGTATGTTTGTGGCAACACTGTCTACGATTTTTGCCACATTGGTCATGCTCGTGCGATGATTTCCTTTGACATTATTTCACGCTTCATTCGTCACCTAGGTTACGAATTGAATTATGTGCGAAATATTACCGACGTTGACGATAAAATCATCAAGCGTGCGGAAGAGAATAATGAATCCACTCAGTTGTTGACTGAGCGAATGATTGCGGCACAGCGTGAAGATGAACTGCGTTTAGGCAATAAAATGCCTGATCGTGAGCCAAAAGCGACGGAGTTCATGCAAGAGATCATTGATATGATTCAAATCCTGATCGATAAGGATTTTGCGTATCAAGGGGTTTCTGGTGATGTTTATTATCGAACCACCAAGTTTGAAGGTTATGGAAAGTTAAATAACCGCAAGCTAGATGACATGTTGGCCGGTGCTCGTGTTGATGTTGAAGTTGCTAAAGAACATCCTGCGGATTTCGTATTGTGGAAGCAAACGAAAGTAGGAGAGGTGTCTTGGTCTTCGCCTTGGGGTGAAGGGCGTCCTGGTTGGCATATTGAGTGTTCGGCCATGTCGACAAACTGCCTTGGCAGTCATTTCGATATTCATGGTGGTGGCCCGGATCTTAAGTTTCCACATCATGAAAATGAAATTGCACAATCTGAAGCCGCAACGGGCAAGGATTATGTTAATTACTGGATGCATTGTGGCGCGGTTCGCGTCAATAACGAAAAAATGTCCAAATCACTGGGCAATTTTTTCACTGTACGTGATGTGTTGGCGAAATTTAACCCTGAGGTGGTTCGCTATCTTATGGTGTCTAGCCAGTATCGTAGCGCCATTGACTATTCAGATCAGAGCTTGCTTGAGGCTAAGGTTGCGTTGGAGCGTCTTTACACCGCACTACGCCATCAGGATGTCGATGAGAGTTTTTCTCCTAGCGACTTTACTGAGCGCTTTGAAGCGGCAATGAAAGACGACTTCAATACGGCGGTCGCTGTGTCTGTCTTATTTGAATTGGTTCGCGAGCTCAACAAGGCCAAAACGGAAGACAGTACTAAGGCGTCCGCATTGGCAGCGGAGCTTCGCTCTTTGGCTGGCGTGCTTGGTTTATTGTATCAAGAGCCTGAGTTCTTCCTACAGAACAGTACGGTGTCAGAAGGGCTGGATGAAGCGGCAATACAGGCTTTAATCGATGAGAGAGCGCAAGTTCGCAAAGATAAAAACTTTGCCCGTAGTGATGAAATACGAGATGAGTTGGCGGGTCAAGGCATTGAGCTTCTTGATAGTCGAGAAGGAACGACTTGGACGCGAAGCTAGGCTGTTTGAAATGTTTAAAAGGCGATGTATTTACATCGCCTTTTAAATTATCTTTGTTTTAATTGGCTAGTCTTTGGCTACTTTTACGGCTAGCACATCACAAGGTGCTCCGTGCAGTACGCCATTTGCGGTTGAGCCAAGTAATAAGGCAAGACCGTGGCGGCCGTGGCTCCCCACAACGATTAAATCGACTTTCTTTTCTTCTGCAATACGGTGTATTTCGCTTTCTATACCGCCTTGCGTGATACAGCTTTCTTGAACAGATATGTCCAGTTGCGCTTCTAGAATCGAGATGCGCTCTTTGGCGGTTTCTTGTAATTGAGCTTGTATGTCTGTGATATCAATGGGTACATCGCCGCCATAGGCGTAATTAAGCGATTCAATGACGTGAAGTATGGTAAGTTCTGCACCGGTTGCTTTACACAGAGCAACGGCTTTGTTTGCGACTTTGATGCTCTCATCGGTTAGGTCAACAGCAAGTAAAATTCTGTTATACAGCATAGAATACCTCCAAAATTGGCTCGTTTTGTTTATTTTAGTTCAATAATTGAGAAACATTTAATATGACGGCTTTCATTGTTATTTTCATTACATTATCTTTAATGGGGTCAGCGTTATGGATTATGCCACCCAAAAAAGAGCGGCAACGCATGGCTTTACGTATGCATGCCCGAAAGCTTGGACTTACTGTTCAGCTTACATCAATTGACCTTCCTGACAAGTGGGATAAGTCATTGAATAGAGAAAAAACGATTGCATACTCTTTTTATCGTTTAAAGCCGGTTACTTCCTTGCCTGATAAAGTGTGGATATTGCCTTTTGAAGTATGGAAATATCATTCCTTGATTGAAGGATGGTGGACCAGTGAATTATTGGCCTTGTCTGCAGAGTCTAGAGGTGCGCTTGAAAAATATGGTGCCTTGCTTATCGGGATAAAAATCACGCCAGAGAGTGTTTCATTCTATTGGGATGAAGCAGGTGATGAGGTCGCTTTAGAGAAGTTGGCCCACTTTGTTTTTTCATTGGCAGAGTTGAAGAATATTTCTGATTGAGGCCATACAGCAGTGTTTTCTAGCGTTGTTTTCTCCTTGTTCTATAAGTTTTTAGGGATATCTAGATTTTGAATAAGTTCGCTTAATACTTCTTCTGGATTGTCGCTCTCTGTCATGGCCGCAATTTTCGGAGATAAGATTTCTTTCATTCTATCGGTGACAAATGTTTTTAAAATTTTCTTTTCTGGCCGCTCTATTGAGTCTGATTTAATGTGTGACAATATTACGCCGTACAGTGTTTGTGCAACGCGTAAGTCGCCACTTAAGAAGTTTTTATTTGCTTGAACCATTTGGCGATTTAGTTGAATCCAGAGGTTGAGCCAGCGTAAATACTCATAGCAGGCTTGGTAGTGTGCGTTACTAATACGGCCTTTACGGCGCAAATATAAAAGCATTTTAGCCAGTTTGGTTAAGCGTTCTTTGTAGTTGGTTTTTTCTTGAAAGCTTAAAAGGTCTGGCTCTGGGTTATACTCGGCAGGCTCGTTATTTCGGCCCTCTTCCGCGGTGGCAATACGTATTTCTATTTTTTCAGAGTCATCTGAATATTGCAGAAGTTCCCGAAGTGTGTCTAGATAGAAATCATAAAGCACATCCGTGGCTATCGTGTCTGTGTTTATGTCTTTTAGGCCGCGAATATGTTGTTCAACACGATCAGCCCTATTAGACAGTTGTAATTGTTTTACGCGTCGCTCAGTAATTTCTTTTTCTTTTTGGTGCGCACGTGATCCAATGACAACAGACAAAAGTACAATGATGATCAAAAAAGCAATGGTTAAAATTTGAAGGGTAGCCATGATTGTCCTTAAGCAATGAATTCAGTATGTTAAATAAGAAATACTAAGTTCAGCAAGATTTAATGTGTGAAACAATACAGGGATCGCTTGTCATATAAAAGGTGTTTGCTTAATATCAGCGCCCCTAGAGATTAAACTTCGTGCAACGTGGATTTGCAGACCTACTTTATTAAAAGGCTTACACAGTTCAATGGGAAAATCACTGGTTATCGTGGAATCGCCTGCTAAGGCGAAAACCATCAACAAATATCTGGGCGATGACTTTATAGTCAAATCGAGTGTAGGACACATTCGAGACTTGCCTTCAGGTACAACTTCCACCTCTACGCCTCAGGAGCGAGCGAAACAAGCTGCTTTGACGCGTAAAATGAGTCCAGAAGAAAAGCTCGAATACAGAAGTGCCAAGTCTCGGAAACAGTTAATTACTAGAATGGGAGTGGATCCAGAAAATAACTGGAAGGCTCACTATGAAATTTTGCCAGGCAAAGAAAAAGTCGTTGATGAACTGAAGCGATTGGCGAAAAATGCTGACACCATCTATCTCGCAACCGATTTGGATAGAGAGGGGGAGGCAATTGCTTGGCATCTACGTGAGGCCATTGGTGGTGATGACAGTCGCTACAAGCGAGTGGTATTTAACGAAATTACCAAAAAAGCTATCAAGGCTGCTTTTGAAACACCATCTGAACTAGATTTGGATCGGGTTAATGCGCAACAAGCACGTCGATTTTTAGACCGCGTTGTTGGTTTCATGGTGTCGCCTTTGCTTTGGGCGAAAGTGGCAAGGGGTCTTTCGGCTGGCCGTGTTCAGTCGGTTGCTGTGCGTTTAATTGTTGAACGTGAAAAAGAAATACGCGCTTTTATTCCTGATGAGTTTTGGGAGTTGGACGCTTTACTTGCCACGCCATCAAAAGAAGTTATTAAGTTTGAAGCGGCAAAGTATCAGAACAAAGAATACCGTCCAGTAAATAAAATAGAATCCGACGAGCACCTTGCACGTCTAAATGGCGCAAAATACTTGGTTAGCAGTCGTGAAGATAAACCGACCAGTAGTAAACCGTCTGCGCCATTTATTACTTCTACGCTTCAGCAGGCGGCTAGCACGCGTTTGGGTTATGGTGTTAAGAAGACCATGATGTTGGCGCAGCGCTTGTATGAAGGCGGTTATATTACTTACATGCGTACCGATTCGACAAACCTGAGTGTTGATGCTGTTGAGGCCTTACGAGGTTATATCTCATCCACTTACGGCGATAAGTATTTGCCTGAAGAGCCTATTCGTTACAGTAGCAAAGAAGGCGCTCAAGAAGCGCATGAGGCAATTCGACCTTCTGACGTTACAGTGCGTGTTGATGATTTGCTTGGCATGGAGAAAGATTCGCATCGTTTATACGATTTGATCCGAAGCCAATTCATGGCATGTCAAATGACGCCAGCGCAATACACATCAACCACCATTACAGTAAGCAGTGGCGAATACGAGTTCAAAGCCAAAGGACGTATTTTGCGTTTTGATGGTTATACTCGCGCTATGCAAACCGTGGTTAAAAAAGGCGAAGACAACATTTTGCCTGATGTTGCTAAGGGGGAGTTTTTATCCCTCAACGAACTGTTAGCTGAGCAGCATTTTACTAAGCCCGTGGCACGTTTCAGTGAAGCAAGTTTGGTAAAAGAGTTAGAGAAACGTGGTATTGGTCGTCCGTCCACGTACGCATCTATCATTTCTACGATTCAAGATCGTGGTTATGTTCGCGTTGAAAATCGTCGGTTTTATGCAGAAAAAATGGGTGATATTGTCACTGAGCGTTTGGTTGATAGCTTTGGTTCGTTAATGAATTTTAGCTTCACGGCTCAAATGGAAGAGCAGCTGGATGATATTGCTGAAGGTCATAAAGATTGGATTAAAACGCTAAATGCGTTCTATAAAGACTTTAGTGGTGTTTTGGCCAAAGCCGAAGCACCAGATGGCGGCATGATGCTAAATGAGCCGACACCAACGGACATTGAATGTCCGACATGTTCTCGACCTATGCAGATTCGCACAGCGAGTACTGGTGTATTTATGTCATGTTCTGGATACGCATTACCGCCAAAAGAGCGCTGTAAGGCAACTATTAACCTTATTCGTGGGGATGACGTTGTTGCGGTTGATGACGAAGAGGGCGAATCTAAAGCTCTAATTAATAAGCACCGCTGTACTATTTGCGGTTCAGCGATGGACAGCTACTTGATGGATGAGCATCGCAAGCTTCATGTTTGCGGTAATAACCCATCTTGCTCAGGTTATGAAGTAGAGCAGGGCACATTTAAGATAAAAGGCTACGATGGGCCTTTGCTAGAATGTGATAAATGCTCTTCTGATATGCAGTTAAAAACAGGGCGCTTTGGTAAGTACTTCGGATGTACCAATGAAGAGTGTAAAAATACACGTAAATTATTGAAGAGTGGTGAGGCTGCGCCACCCAAAATGGACCCTGTTCCAATGCCGGATCTTGCTTGTCAAAAAGTTGAAGATCATTATATTTTACGTGATGGTGCGACAGGTTTGTTTTTGGCGGCGAGTCAGTTCCCTCGTAAACGAGAAACGCGCGCGCCCCTTGTAAAAGAATTGCTTCCCTATATGGATCAAATAGATCCCAAATACCATTTCTTTGCCAAAGCCCCTGTGGCGGATGGTGATGGTCTCCCAACTGTTATTCGCTATAGCCGTAAAACTAAGGAGCAATATGTGATGACAGAAGAGGACGGCAAGCCAACTGGCTGGAAAGCCTACTTCGTTGGTTCTAAATGGGTCATCGAGGAAGGTAAGAAGAAGAAATGAGTAGTGTAAGTTTTGCTAGCCTAACGAACCAAAAGATAGATACGGCAAGGCGCTTTATTAAACAAAGCCAAAACAGTGAAGAAAAGTGGTTGGGTGTAGGGTTGGAAAGCTCGGCTATTTTTCAGTTAAGAAGTGCGCTGAATGGTTTATTGAAAGAAGTTTCCTCTGCCTATTCATTATCTGGGTCGTTGGATGTCGCTAAATTATTAGCTGAAGCGGAAACGAAGCAAATGATGGTGCCCGTGTTAAGTGAGCTGAGTGGCTTGTTATCTCGCTCAGACTCTTGGTGCTCTCAGTTGCATCAAGCTTACTTGGTTCAGCTAGAGTGTTGTGCTGCTAGGTCTATTGTTGAAGATGATAATGTCATCGGACGTGGAAGTGACGCGGGCGCTTCGGTTGGCTTTTACTTGGCTAATTTAGTTGAGTTAGTATTACGTTTTAGAGAAGAGTCATCAGAGTATTGAATATGAAAGAGTCCTACCTAGAAATTGTTGAGCTGGATAACGGCGATATTGTGCTCAGACCGGCCAGTGAAGACGGAGAGGAAACAATGCCATTGGCAACCTTGCAGATATCGGATGACACAAGATCTTCTTTACAGGATCGTTATTTTGAACTGGCAAAATGCATGTTTCATGCGGGTATTGATTTTGTTTATTCGGAGGAGACTTATTTTGATGAAGAGTCCGGATATCTTGAAGATGAAGATTTACGACCGAAGATACTGCATTGAACTTTAGGAATATAGTTAAGGTAAAAGGCGAAGCGATGGCTTCGCCTTTTTGTTGAGCGCTAAATTCCTTGGCGGATAACGCCGACGGAAAGACCTTCAATAACAAACTCTTCGCTTTCTAGGTCGACGATAATGTCATTGAAGTCTTCATTTTCTGGAATGAGTCGAACAATGCTGCCATTTTGTTCAAATCGCTTTACCGTCACTTCGTCGCCTATTCGAGCAACGACGATTTGGCCATTTTGAACGGTGGTGGTTTTATGAACAGCTAAAAGATCGCCTTCCATAATGCCAATGTTTTTCATGCTTGTTCCAGAAACAGAGAGAAAATAGTCTGCTTTTGGAGAAAACATGCTTGCTGGTATGTTGACGTGAGAGGCAATGTTTTCCTGAGCAAGAATCGGATAACCTGCAGCGACCTTTCCTATAATAGGCAGTCCAAGGTCTTCTGGTTCGTCGTTCGACGCTTGATTAACTAAGCGAATCCCACGAGAGGCGCCCGAGAGCATTTCAATAGCCCCTTTTCTACACAAGGCTTTTAGATGTTCTTCGGCGGCATTGGGGGATTTAAACCCAAGTCGACGAGCTATTTCAGCTCTGGTTGGTGGAAAACCAGTTTCACTAATAAATTCGCGAATGGTTTCTAGTACGTCAGATTGTCTTTTGGTTAATTTAATCATAGGTTATCTGGTTGTTTATACAGTAACTGTTATTATATACAGTATTCTTAACTAATCTCAATGATATAAATGCTTTCAGATGAACTAAAAAAACAAATACAACTTGCTTACCGAGCCTCTTTAGAGGCGAAGTCCCATAAACCAAGGGCTGGCCAGCGGGAAATGATAGGCGCCATCGCACGAACTTTGGGTAATATAAAACAAGGTAGTGAGGGTGAGCGACTCGATGAAAAACATGTCGCGGTCATTGAGGCAGGCACAGGCACAGGCAAAACTTTGTCTTATTGCTTGGCTGCAATCCCTATTGCGAAAGCTCGAGGCCTTAAATTAATCATATCTACTGCCACGGTGGCGCTACAAGAGCAGATTCTTCATAAGGAGTTGCCAGATCTACTTGAGCATACTGAGTTGAGTTTTAAATACACACTGGCGAAAGGGCGAGGGCGCTATTTGTGTCTGAATAACCTTGAAGGCTTTTTAAGCTCAGAAGAACAGGCCATGGAAGACATGTTCGCTGGTCTTTTTGAGCAACACCTTAACTCGGATGATGTAAACACAGCTCTTTATCAAGAAATGGACACCGCCTTGGGAAAAGGTGAATGGGATGGCGATAAAGATAATTGGGCAGGAATTATTCGCGATCAAGATTGGCGTCGCTTAACCACCGATCACCAACAGTGTACAAATCGAAATTGTGCTAACTATTCTGCGTGTCCGTTTTTTAAAGCGAGAGCCGAGATTGAAGTAGCAGATGTTATAGTGGCGAACCATGATTTGGTGCTAGCCGACTTGTCTCTGGGTGGTGGTGCAATACTGACACCCCCAAAAGAAACTATTTATGTATTTGATGAGGGTCATCATCTTCCAGATAAAGCGATAGGTCACTTTCGGCATGAAGTGCGTTTGCAGCAAAGTATTGCTTGGCTTCGTCAGCTTGAGAAAAACTTGGTCAACTTGAAGCAGGAGTTGACAGATGATGTCAGCCTTACTGGGCAGTTGTTGCTAAAAGTTCCGCAGCAAATACAAAGTATTGTGAATTTCATCCAATACGCACAGCAGGGTCTAGCCCCTTATATTCAAGGGTTAGGCTTGGATCAAGAGAATAATCAGCATCGTTTTGAATTTGGTCTCGTTCCGGATGAACTTCGTCAGTTGGCGTACAGCCTGCAAACGTCTTATCAAAAGTTGTTTAAAAACATCGAAAGTATCCAAGACGAATGTAAAAAGACCAAACAAAATGAAGGCATGGGAGTGACATCGGAAACGGCAGAGACTTGGCAGCCTATATTGGGCGTCATTCTCGGGCGACTAGAGCAAAGTGTGGGCTTGTGGCGCTTATATTCTACAGTCGATGATCAAAATTATCCGCCTAATGCTCGTTGGCTGATTTTGTCTGGGCAGGGCATGGAGCAGGATATTGAATTGGGAGGGTCGCCTATTCTTGCGGCTAATACATTACGGCAGCAGTTATGGGATAAGTGTTTTGGTGCGGTCGTAACGTCAGCGACGCTAACGGCATTAAATCAATTTCATCGATTTAATATGCGTTCAGGCGTACCTCAAGAAAGCGAATATTTGCGTGTTATAAGTCCGTTTGATTTTCAAACGAATGGTTTGTTAGTGGTGCCTGATATGGAGCATGAGCCCAATCGTGTTGAACAACATACCGCTGAAATTATTGCTTATCTAGATGAGCATGTGAATATAGCAAAAGGCAGTTTGGTGCTTTTTTCTTCTCGTCGTCAGATGGAAGAGGTGGCTAAGTCGCTGTCTGCTGGACTACAGGAAATACTACTAATGCAGGGGGAGCAATCTAAGCGCGTTATTTTAGATTCGCATAGAGCGAGCATTGATAGCGGGAAGGGGAGTTTGTTGCTCGGGTTGGCGAGTTTCGCTGAGGGTGTGGATTTGCCTGGCGACTATTTAACATGTGTGTATATCGCGAAAATTCCTTTTTCTGTTCCTGATGACCCTGTCGAAGCAACATTGGCAGAGTGGATTCAAAAACGTGGCGGTAACCCCTTTATGGAAATAACCATCCCTGATGCTTCTTTGCGCTTGGTTCAAGCGACGGGGCGGCTACTAAGAAGCGAAACGGACAGTGGGGAAATTCATATTTTAGACAAACGCTTGCGAACAAAACGTTACGGCAAACAATTAATTAATAGTTTACCGCCTTATCGATATCAGTAGCTAAGCACAACAAACCGTAAGCAAGGGGTGATAAAAACTTACCAATTAGGTACACTCCTTGTAATAATTATTAACCTCTAAACAATATAGAAGCGTATAGATTCCAATATGGAAAACCAAATTCAAGAAGCACCATCAGAAACTACGACCAAACCAAAACGTACCCGTCGCACAAATAAGCGTCCTAAAAACAATGATGAGACATCAAGCAGCGTGCAAGTTGAAAATGAAGCGACACCTGTTGGTAATTCAAACGCTGGTATTTGGTCTATAGACGATTTTCAGGTTGATGTAGTAGAAGGCAAATTGCGCTTCCACGATTTGAACATCCCAGACCGCGTGATTAAGTCTATCGCTGAGATGGGATTTGAATACTGCAGTGAAATACAGGCAGAAACACTACCGATGACGTTGCAGGGCTACGACATTATTGGTCAGGCTCAAACTGGGACGGGTAAAACTGCGGCTTTTTTGATCGCGATGATTACTGATTTTCTCGATTACCCGCTTGAAGAGAAACGCCCTAACAATTTTGCCCGCGGTTTAATTATCGCACCAACTCGCGAGTTAGCCATACAGATTGCTGATGAGGCGGTTAAATTAACGTCTAACTGTCACTTGAATGTTGTTACGCTAGTGGGTGGCTTAAGTTATGAAAAACAGAAAATTTCGTTAGAAACTGAAAACGTTGATATATTGGTGGCAACGCCAGGGCGTTTGTTGGATTTTGCTCGTAGTCGTAAGGTTCAGTTGGGTAAAGTGGAATGTCTTGTGCTAGATGAGGCTGACCGTATGTTGTCCATGGGCTTTATTCCGGATGTGAAAAGCATTATTCGTATGACGCCACATAAAGAAGCTAGGCAGACAATGTTATTCAGTGCCACTTTCCCGAAAGACATTCAGGCGTTAGCGCAACAATGGACATATTTCCCTAAAGAAGTGTCCGTTGTGCCTAAAGAAGCAACGAATCAAAATATAGATCAAGTAATCTATACGGTCGAAGCGGATCAGAAATGGCCAGTACTAAAGCAGCTAATTGAAGAAAATGGCGGCCAACGTACGATTATTTTTGCCAACCGTCGTGATGAAACACGCGACTTATATGAGCGTCTACGTAAAGCGAATATTAATTGTGCTATTTTATCTGGTGAAGTGGCGCAAGATAAGCGTGTCAAGACCTTGAAAAACTTCAAAGAAGGCATCATCCAAGTACTTGTTGCTACTGATGTTGCTGGGCGAGGCATCCATGTGGACAATGTGGAGTTAGTTGTAAACTATGCCTTGCCAGAAGATCCTGAAGATTACGTACATCGTATTGGACGAACTGGCCGAGGTGGTGAAACAGGTAGATCTGTGAGCTTTGCCAGTGAAGATGATGCTTTCATGATTCCAGAAATCGAGAAAGTCGTTGGTGAGAGCATTCGCTGTGAATACATGG
This sequence comes from Marinomonas primoryensis, assembly GCF_013372285.1. Taxonomy (NCBI): domain Bacteria; kingdom Pseudomonadati; phylum Pseudomonadota; class Gammaproteobacteria; order Oceanospirillales; family Oceanospirillaceae; genus Marinomonas; species Marinomonas primoryensis. The sequence goes on from NZ_CP054301.1 coordinate 2,018,335, forward strand.
TTGATATGTCTCGATAAACATCGCTTACTTTTTAGTGAGACAAGATGAATTTAGAACACCATTTTGCAAGTCTGGGTCAGGCGTTTTCCTCAAAAACGCTTATCCAGCCACTTCTTCAGCAGAGATTGGTTGAATTTAACCAGTCGCTCGCTACCTTTCTATCTATTGATATTAAATCCCCTGCAACTAAGCTCATATTAAGCGGTGAAGAAAAATCATCGACTAGCGTAAGTATGGTCTACGCTGGTCACCAATTTGGCGGTTTTTCTCCTCAGCTTGGTGATGGTCGCGGTGTGCTCTTAGGTGAGGTAAAAGGGCGGGATGGCTTTTTGTATGATTTACATATGAAAGGTGCTGGCCCAACGCCTTACTCTCGTCGTGGTGATGGGCGCGCTGTACTGCGATCTTGCATTCGCGAATATTTAGCCAGTGAGTCGATGGCGGCTCTGTCGGTACCATCTTCACGAGCTCTAGCGCTTTATGATAGCAAACAGGCTGTTTATCGAGAAACGCCTGAGGTGGGCGCTATGTTGCTTCGTGTGGCGCAGGGGCATATTCGTTTTGGTCATTTCGAATACTTTTTTTATCAGGGTAAACAAGCAGAGCTAGACCAGCTCGTCAATTATTGTCTACAACACTATTACCCAGAATATTTAACAACAGACTCGCCACTAGAAAATATGTTGATAGAAGTGGTGAAGCGGACTGCTCGTATGATCGCGAAATGGCAGTCTATTGGTTTTCAGCATGGTGTTATGAACACAGATAACTTTTCATTTACCGGTGAAACGATAGATTATGGTCCGTATGGCTTTATGGAAGACTATGAGCCAGATTGGGTATGCAATCATTCTGATCACGAAGGGCGATACGCTTTCTCACGGCAGCCTGGAGTCGGGTTATGGAATCTCAATTGTTTAATGCGGTGTTTTTCAAAACATTTAGAAAAAAATCAATTGATCGCCATTTTACAATGTTATGAGCCAGAGCTTCAGTCTCATTATGATCATCTGATGATGAAAAAACTGGGGTTGAGTGATGCTCAGCATGTGCATGATTTATTGCCATCGTTATTCACGATCTTAGCCGCAGAAAAAATGGATTACGCTGTGTTTTTTCGCTTGTTGAGTCATATAAGTGATATCGACTTTACTCTGTTGCTTGATGAAGTTGTCGACCGTGAACGTTTGTCTAAGTGGCTTGAAAGTTATAAAAAAGCACGATTGAATGAAGGGTTGGAATGGCCTCAGGTAAGTGTGTCTATGTTACAGGTGAACCCCAAGTTTATTCTAAGAAATTATTTAGCCCATGATGCAATTCTTTCTGCTGAAGGAGGTGATTATTTACCGTTTCGACGGTTGTTGAATGTGCTTAATCAACCTTTTGATGAGCACCCAGAATCAGACATTCTTGCTCAAAGAGCCCCTGAATGGGGTAGATCGTTAGAAGTTAGTTGTTCGTCTTAATATTTTTAGGCGACATTTACAAAGAGAAGTAGTCAGTATGAAGCATTCTGTATGTGTACTAGGTGGCGGTAGTTTTGGTACAGCATTGGCGAACATTATGGCCAAAAATGGGCATCAAGTTAGCCAGTGGATGCGTAATGAGGAGCAGGTTGAAGAGATTAATTTGACCGGGCTTAATAGTCGTTATTTACCAAATGCTCCTTTACATCGTGAGTTACTGGCGACCAGTAATCTAGAGCAAGCGATACGTGACAGCGATACGGTTTTTGTCTCTATCCCTTCGAAATCCTTTGAGCAGGTTGTACAGCGCATTGAACCTTTGCTAACAGCCGATAAAATATTAATTAGTACGACAAAGGGTTTTAATCCAAATCGATTTGAACTTATGAGTGATGTTTTGCGTCGAAACCCTATCACGCAAAGAATTGGTGTGTTGAGTGGCCCCAATTTAGCCAAAGAGATTGCGGCTGGACAAATGACAGGGTCTGTCGTTGCAAGCTCGGATGATCAAGTTCGCCAACGGGTAATAGAGTTACTGAAATCTCCAACCTTTCGTGTTTATGAAAGTAAGGACAGTAAGGGGGTTGAGTTAGCAGGTGCTTTAAAGAACATTTACGCTATTGTGTGCGGCCTTGCGAAAGCGCTTAATGTTGGTGAGAACACCATGTCCATGATTATGACACGCAGTCTGGCTGAGATGAGTCGTTTTGCCGTTCATTTTGGGGCAAATCCGATGACATTCCTTGGGTTGGCGGGGATGGGTGACTTGATTGCAACGTGCACGTCTCCTTTGAGCCGTAATTATCGAGTTGGTTTTGCTATTGGTTCTGGCCAGGACCTGAACGAAGCCGTGGGTGGTATTGGAGAGGTCGCCGAAGGGGTTAATACATTAAAAATGGTAGTGGATGAAGCTCAGAAGCATGGCTTATATATGCCGCTGGCTAAAGGCTTATCCAAACTATTGTTTGACAATGCAAAACTGGAGTCGTTGATCGGTTCAATGATGACCGGTGAGCAAAAATGGGATGTCGAATTTGCGACAAATGAGGAGAATAGCAATGTCTAAACCAGGTTATGCTGATCAAGGTTTTTGGTTTCGTGTGATTTTTATGTTGTTGTATTGGGTGGTGTTGAATATTGCCGTCACAGTGTTTGGAATTTTGCTTGTTTTGGTAAGTCTCGTGAAATTGGGATCAAAGCACGAGCCCGTTATGCTGTCTTCTTGGTTGAAAAGTGTAACCTCTTTTATTAAGCAAATTTTTTCGTTTTTATCTTTTGAAACAGAAGAAAAGCCCTTTCCTTTTCAGCCGTGGCCTCAGGTGAGCTCGGATGAAGAAGCTTAAGCGCCTTTCTATATTACGCCATGGTAATGCTGAACCATATGGCTTTAACCAAGATGAGCTTCGTGAGTTAACGACGTTGGGGGTGGCAGAGGTGAAAACCACTGCTCGAGCGTTTGCTTCTAAAGCGGAGGTTTTTGATGCTGTGTTTGTAAGCCCTTATGTACGAGCTCAGCAAACGGCTAAAATCTTTTTAGCCGATCTTGAGTTGTCTGTTGATATTCAAAGTTGTCCATTGATTACGCCTTATGGAAAAGAAATGGAAGTTTCGGCTTGGCTGGATGAACAGCCATACGAGTCTATTTTGCTTGTTACTCATCAGCCTTTTGCTCATCAGTTTGTTGATTTTTTGGTTGATGAGCCTTTGCCTATGAATTTTGCTATGACAACAGCGACATTGGCCTCGGTAGAGGGTGAATTTTTTGCTGGTGCTTGCTGTCAGTTTCGTTGGTGTATTTCGCCATCATAAGCCGTTAGTTAGAATTTATTATATTGGTTAAGACGTATACATATGGGAAATGACATTGTTTACAAACTTGCGCATACCGAAATAGCCGGGTTGCAATGGTTGCCTAAAAAAACATCGGCATTGAAAGTGTTTTCTTTGCATGGTTGGCTTGACAATGCCGCCAGCTTTTCTAATTTATCGCCTCATTTATCTGATTTTTCACATGTTGCTCTTGATCTTGCTGGCCATGGGGCATCTGAGCATCGTGCGGCTGGTAGCTTTTATCATTTATGGGATTATGTTTTAGATGTGGTATCCATTTTAAATCAGTCAAAGCAAAGTGTTTGGTTGATTGGTCATAGTATGGGTGGCGCTGTCGCTATGTTGGTGGCGGCTATTGCGCCTGACAGGGTTCGAGGTTTGATTGTGTTGGATAACATGGGACCTTTGAGTGCTAAAGCGGAAGATCGTGTGGTTACTCTTCAGCGGTCTATTAATAAAATGTCTAAATATCGCTTAGATAGAAGTACTAGCTATCCATCAAAAGAGGCTATGGTGCTTGCTAGAATGGCTGGTTTTACAGCGTTGTCCAAGTCAGCGTCGGAGTTTCTTGTTGATCGAGGTGCGAAGAAAAGTGCTGATGGTATTTGGGGGTGGCGTCATGATGGGAAGTTAACTTTCCCATCACCATACCGCATGGATGAAGAGGGTGTTGGTGCTTTTATACAGCAAATTAAATGTCCGACCTTAGCTTTGGTGGCTAAGGATGGTATTTACAAAGATGACCATCAGTTAGTTGAGGCGCGCTCAGCTCAATTTCCATGGGTGAAATTAAAATGGCTTGAAGGTAATCATCACTTTCATCTTGAGCCTGAGAGCTGCTTTGCTGTTGCGACGGAAATTCAGCGCTTTATTGATCAAAATTAATACGGGTTAATCCACCTCTAATTGGGGTGATAGGAAGGTTGTATGGTTAAATTTCGTGAAATGTTATGCCTGTTGGTTTTTTTTAGTGGTTTTTCTTTTGCTGGAATTTTAGGGATTGAGCCTTATCGTGATGCGCAGTTAGTCAAAAGTAACTCACAGTCTGGTCAGTTGGTCGAAATTCCTTTGAGTAAAATTAGTCGTGCTGGTAGCGGTTGGGAGCCTGAATCAGTGATTAGGCTGAACGGTGATCATTTTACGTCGCTTTATAAAATCAATCGGAATGCGCTCTTATCTGATGTTTACACGCATTATCGTGCGCAGATGATGTCTGATGGTCAAAGCATTTTGTTTGAGTGTGAGAGCAGGAGTTGTGGCAGTAGTAATGCTTGGGCTAATGATTTTTTTGGTGACTATCTTTTAAATGGTGCAGATCAGAATCAATTTTTGCTAGTGGTTAAAAATAAACAAGATGTCTATCAAGTTCTGTATGTTAATCGTCGGGGGGCTGGCGATGTGATGGTCCGTTTGGATGAAGTTAAATCCGCCAACGCTCAAGATACTGAATTCAATATAGTCGCGCAGATGGATGTGCAGGATATTCCAAGAATTCGTCGTTTTGTCAGCGATTTACCGTCAGGGCAAAATGTCGTTGGTTTTGTTACTAGCGAGAAAAAGGGCACTCTAAGCGCGATTGAGGCTGGCGATCAGCTAATTTTGATTGCAATGGCTGGTTTGGGTGGTCAGCTGGAAACTAAGGTTCGCTTTATTAATTTGGCTGATCTTGGTCGTGAATCACTCGGGGTTAATCGAATTTCTTTTGTTTATGTGCGTCCATAGGCGAAATTGATGAATACGAAAAAAACAGTGGCTCTTGTGTTAGGGAGTGGTGCTGCGCGTGGTAACGCACATATTGGCGTTATTCAGGCAATTGAAGAGCGTGGTTATGACATCATCAGCATTTCTGGTTGTTCTATTGGCGCCATCGTTGGTGGTGTTTTTGCAGCAGGAAAACTGGCTGAATACCGTGAATGGGCTGAGTCATTGGACCGGGTTGATGTTATTAGATTGCTTGATATGTCTTTGTTAAATGGCGGGTATATCAAGGGAGATCGTTTTTTTGAGAAGGTTCAACAGATAATTGGCGAGCCTACTATTGAATCTCTGCCTATTGCTTACACCTCTGTTGCCGTCGAATTATTGAACCAAAAGGAATTTTGGTTTCAGCGTGGTGACTTAATCAGCGCTATGCGCGCATCATCAGCGATCCCTTCTATTTTATCTCCAGTTTCACTTAACGGCCGTATATATGTTGATGGTGGGGTTTTGAATCCTTTGCCTATCATTCCATCAGTATCTGCTGGGGCTGACTATATTATTGCGGTTGATCTTAATGGTCCTGCTGAGGGATTATTAAAAGAGGCTTCTGAGGCTCTGGAAGTCGATGAAGAAGGGCCTGCTTGGTGGCATAGCGCAAAAGGTTTTTTCAGCAAAGGGCAGGACGATCCTGATGACAAGGAAAGGCCTAAATATTCACCGGAAAGTTGGGGGCGCTTACAGACTATCAATATGATGTTTGAAACGATGCAAGAGTCGCTAACTCAATATAAACTGGCTGGCTACCCGCCAGATTTATTGATTTCAATTCCAAAGGATATATCTGGTTTTTATGAATTTTGGCGAGCCAAAGAATTGATTGAATTTGGTTATGAGGTAACTTTAAAGGCGATCGATGGTCTTGAATCGCCTTCTTCTAGTTATTATTCCTTTCCAAAGGGCTATTAGCCAATCGGGTTTACACCTTCTTTTTTAAGAAGGTGGCACAGTGAGATGAGAGGCAATCCAATCAAACTACTTGGGTCGTCTCCTTCCATTTTATTGAAAAGACAAACCCCTAGCCCTTCACATTTAAAGCTGCCCGCACAATCTAGAGGCTGCTCTATCGCTATATAGTGTTTAATTTCTTCTAAAGTTAAGTGTCTAAAATACACATGATATTCGTTCAATGTGTATTGATAGGTTTGACTTTGCTGATTAAAAACGCAAAGTCCTGTTAAAAAACTCACTTTTTTACCACTAAAACCTGAAAGTTGTTTGATGGCATTGTCTTGTGAAAGCGGTTTACCCAATATGTTCTCATTCAATACGGCGACTTGATCAGATGAAATAATGAGACAGTCCGAGGGCATATTATTTTGCTGACGTTCATGATGAACGGCAAACGCTTTCGCAATGGTTAAGCGCTTTACCAAGGAGGCGGCTAGCTCATTATCCAAAGGGCTTTCATCAATGTTCGGGGAGTGGCATTCAAATGGGATATTTAGGCGTTCTAACAGCTCTTTTCGATAAGGTGAAGAGGAACCTAAAATAAGTTTTTTTTGCATTCTATTTTGACCGCTTTGTTGGAATAAGTGCTAATTTTACGTTTTTTTACTTGGAATGGCTTAAAAAATTGAAAAAATGTATTTTAACGGCACTTAGACTTTGACAAAAAGGGTCCTTGGCAATACTATTCCCCGCCATGTTGAATGATACATTACCTAAACATTTTGACCCTCGAAAATACGCTAACTATGAGTTGGCGTTTGAAGGGTACGTGCCCCTTAATGAATTTAAGGAGCTTTGTGCTATCTTAGCTTCTAATGAGGGTAATGCTTTTATTCATCTAGACTTTAGAGTTGATGAGGATAGGCGCTACATTGCTACCGGATCATTAACCGCTCAAGTACAAGTTGTTTGTCAACGCTGTATGGAAGCAGTAACTCATGATCTGGCGTTAGATTTATCTTTGGGCTTTGTTTATGACGAAGATCATGCGAAAAACCTACCGAAGGATTACGATCCTGTTGTCATGACCGACGGTGACGTAATTTTGGCCGATATGGTAGAGCAAGAAATTATACTTGCCTTACCAATTGTCGCCTATCACGAAGAAAGTGGTTGCAACCCAACAGCTGTAAAGTATGCCTCGTCTACCGATGACGCACCGGATGGCGAAAAACCGAATCCATTTAGTATATTGGCCCAATTAAAGGCCAAGTAAAGTTAGGAGCTCCAAAAAATGGCAGTACAAAAAAGTAAAGTTACTCGTTCACGCCGCGGTCAGCGACGTTCACACGATGCTTTGACAAGCGCAACACTTTCTGTAGAAAAGACTACTGGTGAACTTCACCGTCGTCACCATATTTCTGCAGATGGTTTTTATCGTGGCCGTCAAGTTATCACCCCTAAAGGTGAGTAACTAAGATACCCATGATCAGGGTAGCTTTAGACGCTATGGGCGGGGACTTAGGTCCCCGCATTGCATTTGACGGCGCAGTGAATATTCTCTCTCGCCATCAAGATGTCGCCATCACTATTTATTATTCCCCACACTCCAATTTGGACCTTCCTGCGCCTCATGATCGCTTATCTCTGATTGCTTGCTCTGATGTGATAGATGGAGACGAAGAGATCGTTTTGTCTTTGTTTCGCCGTCGTAATAGTACGCTTTATCAGTCGCTGAATGCATTGGCTCAGAAATCGTCAGATGTTGTTGTGACCTTAGGGAATACAGGTGCTATGGTTGCATTAGCACGACATATATTGGGCGTGCTAAGGCCTAAACTTTACCCGGCATTGATTAGAGAGCTTTACTCTAACCCATTGCGTTGTTTGGTTGATTTAGGTGCAAATGTTCATTGTCCACCTTCTATGTTGGTTGGGTTTGCTGAATTAGGTGCGGCGTATGTTGAAGCGTTGAGTGATGAAGTGCCAAAAGTAGGTTTATTGAACGTAGGTGTTGAAAGCTCCAAGGGCAGTGTGGTTATTCGAGAAACAGATCGCCTTTTATCTGACAGAGCGTGGCCTTCTTATTTTGGCTATGCTGAAGGTACAGAGCTTTTTGAAGGTGAAAAAAACGTCATTGTATGCGACGGCATGGTAGGTAATGCCGTGTTAAAAGCATCAGAAGGACTGCTGTCTTTTTTGATGGGTAAGCTTAAAGGTGTAGATGGGACATCGTCATTATTTGAGACTTTTTACCAAACTGAACGCAGGCATGGTGCTTGTTTAGTCGGTGTGCGTGGCAATTTGGTAAAAGGTCATGGTTGTTCTGATTTAACCGCTATGATCGGTGCGATTGAGTATGGGATTGATATTGCGCGAGCAGATTTGTATTCTGCTATTGAAGCGCGACTTTGTAATGATGCTATATAGTTAGGAGATTAAATGAGCAATACATTAGCTTTTGTTTTTCCCGGTCAGGGCTCTCAGCAATTGGGCATGCTGGCTGATTTAGCAGAAAAGCATGACATCATAGAACGAACTTTTGCGGAAGCGTCGACGATTCTAGGTTATGACTTATGGAATCTAGTACAAAATGACGCGGAGCAGCTTAGCCAGACAGACAAGACTCAACCGGCTCTTTTGACAGCAAGCGTGGCGTTGTGGCGCCTGTGGGAGCAAGAGGGCGGCCTTAAGCCAACTTATGTTGCTGGTCATAGCTTAGGCGAATACTCCGCGCTAGTTTGTGCTGGTGTTGTTGCTTTTACCGATGCTGTAGCGTTGGTTAAGTTGAGAGGTGAATACATGCTTCAAGCCGTGCCCGCTGGCGAAGGCGCAATGGCGGCGATTATAGGTCTTGATGATGATAAAGTCATCGCTGCATGCGATTCTGCTTCTGGTATTGTCAGTGCAGTGAACTTTAATTCTCCGGGGCAGGTTGTTATTGCAGGCCATGTTGCAGCAGTTGAAGAAGCGATGGTAAATGCGAAGGAAGCTGGGGCGAAACGAGCATTGCCCCTGCCTGTTAGTGTGCCCTCTCACTGTGAATTGATGATTCCAGCCGGTAAAAAGCTGGCTGAAAAATTAGAATCTATAACGTTTAGCGTGCCAACTTGTACCTTAATTCAAAATGTGACCGCTCAAGCCGTTTCTGACCCTGCCATCATTAAAGCAAATTTGGTATCTCAGTTAAGTGAGCCTGTGCTGTGGACTCAATCTATTGCATTGCTTTCTGAACTAGGCGTTACTGCAACAGTAGAATGCGGTCCTGGTAAAGTATTGAGTGGTTTAAATAAGCGAATTATTAAAGGGATGAATACATCATCTCTGGGTGATTTGTTAGCATTTGAAGCGGCGCTATCTGCCTAATACTGTTTTATATATTTGTAATAAATCGTTGGAGACAAGTATGAGTCTTGAAGGAAAAATAGCGTTAGTAACTGGCGCTACTCGTGGCATAGGTAAAGCGATTGCGCTTGCGCTTGTTGAGCAAGGTGCAACTGTGATTGGCACGGCGACAAGTGAGTCTGGAGCGCAAAGCATTAGTGATTACTTAGGAGATAATGGTAAAGGCTGGGTTCTGGATGTGTCCTCTAGTGAATCCGTTGATGTAGTAATCAAAGCGATTACCGCAGAGTGTGGTGCACCAACGGTTTTGGTTAACAATGCCGGCATTACCCGCGATAATTTAATGATGCGCATGAAAGAAGATGAGTGGGATCAAGTTATTAATACGAACTTAACTTCTGTTTTTCGTGTGACAAAAGCTTGCTTACGCGGAATGACTAAAGCAAAATTCGGTCGAGTTATTAGCATTAGTTCGGTTGTTGGCTCTATGGGCAACGGCGGACAAACAAATTATTCTGCAGCTAAAGCTGGATTAGAAGGCTTCAGCCGTTCTTTGGCGGCAGAAATTGGATCTCGCGGCATCACAGTAAACTGTGTTGCTCCTGGGTTCATTGAAACAGATATGACGAAGGTGTTACCCGAAGAGCACAAGGCCAAATTGGTCGAAAAAGTGCCAGCGTCTCGCCTTGGTCAACCAGAAGAAATTGCGGCGGCAGTCGCATTTTTGGCGTCGCAAGGCGCTGCTTACATCACCGGTGAAACATTACATGTCAATGGTGGTATGTATATGTCGTAATTTGAGTTGAATTTTATGTTTAATTCAACGAAAATACATTTCCGGTTCATGTCGAGAATCACACCTTTTTTGGTGATCGAATTTTTATAATATGCTCACACTGAGCTGTTAATGAGTAGAGTAGGAACTTCTAATGAGTAGCATTGAAGAACGCGTTAAAAAAATCGTTTGTGAACAACTAGGTGTTAAAGAAGAAGATGTTGTTAATTCAGCCTCTTTCGTTGATGACCTAGGTGCAGATTCCCTAGACACAGTTGAGTTGGTAATGGCTCTTGAAGAGGAATTTGATACTGAAATTCCTGATGAAGAAGCTGAGAAAATCACTACCGTGCAAGCAGCGAACGATTACATAAACGCTAACTTGTAATATATTAGTGAACTGAGTTTCCCGAAAAGCCGCTTGTATTCGTTACAGCGGCTTTTCTTATTAATAGCCCTAGAAGCGTTTTGGGGCGAATTGTTGGAGGAATCTTATGTCTCGTCGTCGGGTTGTAGTCACAGGAATGGGAATGGTGACACCCCTTGGCAATAACGTGAAAGATACGTGGGATAATATATTGGAAGGCAAGAGCGGTGTATCGGAGATCACTTCTTTTGATGCTAGCCAATTTTCCACTCGTTTTGCAGCTCAAGTAAATAACTTTGATGCGACTCAATATATGAGCGTAAAAGAAGCTCGCAAAATGGATCTTTTCATTCAATATGGCATCGCTTCGGCTGTACAAGCATTGGAAGATGCTGATTTAAATGCTGATAGTGCAGATTTAAGTCGTGTTGGCTGTGCAATAGGTTCTGGTATTGGCGGTTTACCGATGATCGAAAAAAACCTAGAGTTATTGAATGAATCTGGTCCAAAACGTATTTCTCCATTTTTTGTTCCAGGCGCGATTATTAATATGATTTCTGGTCATGTTGCTATACGTTTTGGTTTTAAAGGCCCTAACATTTCAATTGTTACTGCTTGTACAACAGGTACTCATAATATTGGCATGGCAGGTCGTATGATTGCTTATGGCGATGCTGATGTGATGATTGCCGGTGGTGCAGAGATGGCGATTACACCGTTAGGCATTGGTGGCTTTGGAGCCGCTAGAGCATTGTCTACCCGTAATGATGATCATAAAACAGCGAGTCGTCCATGGGATAAAGATCGTGATGGCTTTGTTATGGGGGATGGCGCTGGTATTTTGGTTCTAGAAGAGTTTGAGCATGCGGTAGCTCGTGGCGCAAAAATATACGCAGAACTGGTTGGCTTTGGGATGAGCGATGATGCACATCATATTACCGCTCCGCCAGAGAGTGGAGAGGGTGCAGCGTCAGCAATGAGTGCTGCATTAAAAGATGCAAACCTTAATCCCCAAGATGTTGATTATATTAATGCTCATGGTACATCAACACCTGCAGGTGATTTAGCAGAAACTCAAGCGGTGAAAGCCCTCATGGGTGACTTTGCCTCAGATGTTGCCATAAGCTCTACTAAATCTATGATAGGGCATCTATTGGGGGCATCTGGTGCGGTAGAATCTATTTTTTCTATTTTAGCTATTCGAGATCAAGTCGCTCCACCGACGATTAACTTAGCAGAGCCCGGTGACGGTTGTGATTTGAACTATGTCCCAATCACCCCTCAGAAGCGTAAAATAGAGGTTGTTATGAACAACTCATTTGGCTTTGGTGGTACGAATGGAACGTTAGTTTTTAAGAAAATGCCTTAGAGGGTAAATGGGCGAGTGTAATTTCGCCCATTTTTATTTTCCTCAATGCATTTGAGTTGGTGTGTCGCGTAATGCGTTAATTTCTTTGGAAATATCATAACTTTTGTTTTGACTGTCTAGCTCGTACAAATGGTCTTCCAATTGCTGATAAAGAGATATTTCTTCATCGCCTAGAAAGTGTAGACACTCACCACCAACAAACCACAGTAGCTCTCTCTTTACTAGCGGGACTAGGTTTGCGTAGCATCGTATGAAGCGTGATAATATTTCTTGGGCATCAAACGTATAATCATGGGTATTATCCTGAATTTTATTTGTCAGGTCATCCCACCTTTCTAAGAAGTCTATTTCTTCTTCTGCCAAATCTGGCTGATCAAAAGGAGCGTGCTCTGCAATGCGATGACGCAAATCAGCGAAAGCGTCAAGTATGTGTTGTGTGCGTGATTCCACGTAAAACCCTATTCAAAAAAGTAACTATATAGTCGGCTTTTGCCGTACGAGAACTTAATTATGACATATGCAATCGAAATTAGTGACCTTAAAAAGCGCTATGAAGGCGGCTTTGAAGCATTAAAAGGTATTGATCTCAAAGTTGAAAAAGGCGATTTTTTTGCATTGCTTGGCCCTAATGGTGCAGGCAAATCGACAACGATTGGTATTTTGTGCTCTTTAGTGAATAAAACGTCAGGCAAGGTGTCTATTTTTGGTACGGACATTGATAAAGATTTTGCTTCTGCGAAAAAGCACTTAGGAGTTGTGCCTCAAGAATTTAATTTTAATGTTTTTGAGACCGTATTTAATGTTGTGGCGACTCAAGCTGGCTTTTATGGAATCAGTAAGTCCGTGGCAGCTCAGCGTGCAGAGAAGTATTTAAAGCAATTGGATTTGTGGGATAAAAAAGACGTTCAGTCTCGTATGCTGTCAGGCGGAATGAAGCGACGATTAATGATAGCGAGGGCGCTGGTTCATGAACCTGATGTGCTTATCCTAGATGAGCCCACAGCTGGTGTTGATATTGAATTACGCAGATCCATGTGGGAATTTATAAAAACCCTAAATGAACAGGGAACGACCATTATTCTGACAACCCATTATTTGGAAGAAGCAGAGCAATTATGTCGAAATATCGCCATTATAAATGATGGTGAAATTGTAGAAAACACCAGCGTAAAGGCTTTATTAAAAACGCTGAATCAAGAAACATTTATTTTGGATCTTGATAGTAATCTTCCTGATGGTTGGCTTTTGCCTGGTTTTGGTGTGGTGCTAAGTAAAGATGCCAGCTCTATTGAAGTTGAAGTGGTAAAAGGGCAATCGATTAACACTATTTTCAAAGCGCTGGATGCGATTTCAGTGAATGTCGTCAGCATGCGTAATAAATCTAATCGTCTCGAAGAGCTCTTCGTAAAATTAATTAAAGGGTAGGTAGATGAAAAACTCCGAAATTTGGATTGCGTTTTATACAATTTTAATCAAAGAAATTCGTCGCTTTACTCGTATATGGCCACAAACCTTATTGCCGCCCGCTATTACCATGACATTATATTTTGCCATTTTTGGTAACCTAATAGGTGACCGTATCGGCGAAATGGGTGGCTTCAGTTATATGCAATATATCGTTCCTGGTTTGATTATGATGTCGGTTATTACCAACTCTTATTCAAACGTGTCCTCATCGTTTTTTTCTGCAAAATTTCAACATAGCATTCAGGAATTGTTGGTTTCACCTACGCCGAATTGGATCATTTTGGTAGGATATGTATTGGGTGGTGTTGCGCGAGGCTTGCTTGTTGGTTTAGTGGTAACTCTGTTGTCTTTGTTTTTCACACACCTAGCATTAGAAAGCCTATTCATCACGATTTTAGTGGTGTTTTTAACGGCAATTATGTTTTCACTAGGTGGTTTTATTAATGGCATTTACGCACGAAGTTTTGATGATGTCTCAATCGTTCCTACTTTTATCCTAACGCCATTAACGTATTTGGGCGGTGTTTTTTACTCGATCGATTTACTCCCAACTTTTTGGCAATCGGTTTCGTTATTAAACCCTGTTTTATATATGGTTAATGCGTTTCGCTACGGTGTTTTAGGGGTGTCTGATATTAATGTATATTGGGCGCTTGTTATTGTAAGTTCATTTATTGTTGTATTGTTTTGGTATAGTTTGCGTTTGCTTAATCAAGGCAAAGGCATTAGAAACTGAGGAAAGTGTTATATGGGATTTTTACCCTTAGGTCAGCAAACAGACTATGTTTCTGAGTACGATTCAGGGTTGCTTTACCCCATTGCAAGAGTGGATAAATGGTCTGAAATGGGTATTGCGTCTGAACGGCTTCCCTTTTATGGTGAAGATGTTTGGAATGCTTATGAGTTGTCGTGGTTAAATTTGAAAGGGAAGCCCGTTGTTGCTTTGGCTGAATTTCGTTTACCTTGTGACTCGCCAAATATCATTGAGTCTAAATCGTTTAAATTGTATTTGAATTCTCTGAATCAAATGCGCTACGACTCGACTGAAGATGTACAGGCCATTCTTGAAAAAGATCTTTCAAAGGCTGCTGGTGCTGACGTCACTGTGATTATTCGTGATGTTGATTCAATGGCATCTCTTGTTGTTTTGACGCCAGATTACTGTATCGATGACCTAGACGTTGATATTACAGAATATCACCCTAATGCTGGATTGCTGACGCTTGATGCATTTTCTGGTGTTGTGGAAGAGCGCTTGGTGAGCCATCTTTTAAAATCGAATTGCCCCGTCACTAATCAGCCAGATTGGGGTTCTGTTTTTATTGATTATAAAGGCTCACAAATACATCATGAAAGTCTGCTTAAATACATTGTTTCGTTCCGCGAACATACGGATTTCCATGAGCAGTGTGTCGAGCGAATATTTATCGATATTATGCGTGAATGTCAGCCAGAAAGCTTAACGATATATGCACGATATGTAAGACGAGGTGGTTTAGATATCAACCCTTATCGTTCATCAGCACCGTTGGTACTGGGTAATGATCGTTTAACACGTCAGTAATATTAATGTAAAAATAAAAAACCGCATAAATATGCGGTTTTTTTACTTTCAAATTCGAATAAACGAAAAATCGAGTTACATAGTACTAAGCTGCTTTTTAACCGCAGGCAGTGCTGGTTGACCTTGGTAGGTTGTAACACCCTGTAGCCACTTATCTAATACTTCTGGGTGGGCTTTAATCCAACTTGCTGCTGCTTGTTCAGGCTTTTCTTCAGAGCCTATTATTTCGTTTTCCATGGTTAAGCCAAACTCCAAATTACTGAGCAGTTTGCTGACATTTTTACACTCGTTCGCATAACCTTTGCGAGTTAGAGTGCGAATAGTTGCACCACCGAAATTTGGACCAAAATACTTGTCGCCACCACTTAGGTATTTTAGATCAAAATTGACGTTCATTGGATGTGGTTCCCAAGCAAGAAAGACAATAAAATTATCGCGTTTTACTGTTCTTGTTACTTGTGACAGCATCGCTTGTTCACCGGACTCAACCACCTTCCAATCTTTTAGATCAAAATCATTCGTATCGATCATATTTTGTAGCTTTTGGTTTGCAGGTGCTCCAGCGCCAATACCATAGATTCGTTGACGGAACTCTTTACCAAATTTGGACAAATCCGAAAAATCTGTCACGCCAGCGTCAAATACATATTTAGGCACCGCTAAGGTGAATTTAACGCCTTCTAAGTTGGTGCGAACAACGTCGATATTGTTTTCATATTTGTCGATAAAAGCGGATTGGGCAGGCATCCAGTTTCCCATGAAAGCGTCAATTTCACCATTCTTCAAGCTTTCAAAGCCAACGGGGACGCTAAGGAGGTACACCTGAGTATCGTACCCCATTGCTTTCAATAGAGTGGTCGCTACACCATTTGTTGCTCCGATATCAGTCCAGCCAGGATCACTAAAAGTGACTTTTTTACATTGCTCAGGTTCAGCGGATAGGGCAAGGCTACTGCCGATAAGTAGGCTCGCCACACTTGCTATTTTTAATCCTGTTTTGCTTAAAGAAAGTGCTTTCATTCTCGTGCTCCTATTTTTTAATGATGCTTTAAAATTGTGCTTACTCGACTTTAGGAAATCGAGATCGGCTTTCTAGGTCATCTAGATCAATGTGATTTCTCATGTACATTTCACTGCTATCAAAAATGGGCTGGTGATCCCAAGTCACTCGTTTACCTTTGTTCATCGCTTTTACAATTAAACGACGACGGCGTTGGCTAATAAGTACATCTTGCGTCATGGCGCTCGAGTCCCAGCGCTCAAGAGCTTCTTTGTTAAAGGTGCCAAGTAAGTCCGCATAGTTTGGGTCAACAGCAAGGTTGTTGAGCTCGTCAGGATCGTTTTCTAGGTCAAACAGTTGCTCTGGGTCTATATGACAGTAAACGTATTTGTACTGCGCTCTGCGTATCATTAGAAGTGGAGCGATTGCACCTTCGCCGAAGTATTCACCGATCACTTCATCATGGCCATTTTTCCGGCCTTCAATATGTGGCATTAAGCTTTTGCCTTGGATTGGCATTGCGTAAGTATGCTGTTGGCTATTAGTTGCCATTTCAAGGAAAGTCGGTAGTAAATCCATGGTAGAAACCGATTCTTTAACCCGTTTTGCGGAAAAACGTTTTGGCGCATGGACTATCATTGGTACTCGAGCAGAGCCTTCAAAAAATGACATTTTATACCAGAGATTTCTTTCCCCCAGCATGTCGCCATGGTCACCAGAGAATACAATGATGGTGTTGTCATCCAAACCTGTTTCTTTTAAGGCTTTTAATAGCAGACCGATTTTATCATCTACGTAACTGATGGCGCCGTAATAGGCCCTGCGTGCATTTTTAATTTCTTGCTCGCTAATGTCTTGATCGTGATAAGCGTAAACTTCTTGTAGACGAGCTGAATGAGGGTCTTGGTCTTCTTTTTTGATATTGATTTTAGGCAATTCAATATCGTCGTTACTGTATCTGTCCCAATATTCTTGCGGAATTGCGTAAGGATCATGGGGATGTGTCATGGATACTGTCAGGCAAAAAGGTCGATCTTGATCGCGTCTTACATAGTCATACAAATAACGCTGAGCGTGGAACACAACTTCGTCGTCAAAATCTAATTGATTACTACGGATACAAGGACCAGCTTGAGTAACGGATGACATATTATGATACCAAGTAGGGCGCGTTTTAAGGTCATCCCAATTAGGGAACCAACCATAATCGGCAGGGTAGATATCAGTGGTAAGTCTTTCTTCAAACCCATGTAATTGGTCTGGTCCGCAAAAGTGCATTTTACCAGACAAGGCCGTTTTGTAATTCTGCTCGCGAAGATAATGGGCAAAGGTTGGAATATCGGCAGAAAGATCGGCGGCATTGTCATATGCACCAATTTTACTGGGTAACTGTCCTGTCATTAAAACATAGCGCGAAGGTGCGCAAAGTGGACTGTTACAGTAGGCCGAGTCAAAGACAACGCCTTCTTCTGCTAGCGAGCTTAAGTGCGGTGTTTTTACAACAGAATTGCCATAGATGGGAAGTGCAGACGTTGCCAATTGGTCAGCCATAATAAAAAGGATATTTGGTTGTTTTTCTGACATAATTTTCTCTAATGTAAAAAGGATGTAGATAAGGATGTATCGTCACTAATCGCCTTGTTTTAGTAACATTGCGCTATGAAACCAATGCTGTAAACTGACCTAAATCTTATGTATGGGATAAGTTTTACTTATGTTAACGGACACTGAACTTCCTCCTTTGCAATCCCTTGTCGTTTTTGAAACATCAGCAAGGTTGCTAAGTTTTACCGCAGCAGCACGCGAATTAGGTACCACGCAGCCAGCGGTAAGCCAGCAAATACGAATGTTAGAAGCATCTCTTGGCGTCGCTCTTTTTGAGCGAATTTATCGTGGTGTTGTGCTTACGGATGCAGGGCATGTTTTGTTAAAAACGACACAGTCGAGCCTGCGAGATTTACGAGATGTGCTGCAAAAAATAAAACAGAAACCTAAATCACAACGCATTACTGTCGCAACGGATTTCGCTTTTGCCGCTTTTTGGCTAATGCCTAGGTTGCCAGAGTTTCGTCGATTGCATAAAGACATTGATATCCGCATCCAAACCTCTCAATCAGAAATGGATTTAGTGTCTATTGAAGCGGATGTGGCGATTTTATTTGGTGAGGGGCAATATCAAGGGTATTTGACCGAAAAACTCTTGCCGGAAATAGTGTATCCCGTCTGTAGTCCAAAATTGTTTGATGAATTTGCTGGTTTTACAAACCTGACGGATTTAGTTAAATCGCCTTTATTAAGGCTAAATGCGGATATGGGACAAAAATGGATGGATTGGGAGTCGCTCTTTCAGCTGAATGGCTCACAATGGCAGCCATCAGAATCGGTTATGGAGTTTGATAATTATACATTATTAGTTCAGGCCGCCATTTCTGGGCAAGGTATTGGTCTAGGTTGGTCGCCGCTTTTGGATGATTATATTCAAAGTGGTGTATTGGTCCCACTATCGAATTTCACCGTCCAATCAAATAATGGTTATTATATTGCACTCCCTAAGCAGCGAGCCCCAACCACTCCTGTTACGGTTTTCCTTGATTGGCTTAAACCTAAGTAGTTTTAAGATAAAACCACCATAGAAAGCCCACAGTGAAAAGTGACGTAGGTAAAGAAATAAGAATCATCAGCGCAATTTCATCAACTGGCCCTTTAAACTTAATGGCCAGCATGTAACTGATAACGGCAACTGGCATTGCGTTCAGTACAATTAATACGGAACTTTCTAAATGGCTGAGTGGGAAAAAGTACACAACAAGGCATGCGCTCGATGCACCTACGGCAGGACGGAATAGAGACAAGGCCGTCGCTCTATTGATCTTACTACTTTCCTTTATATTCAAGCTACTTAGGGACTTGCCAAGAAGCATCAGCATGATGGGTAATGTAATATGACTGAGCATGTTCAGTGTGTTCATTAGTGGCGCAGGTAAACTCACCTTAAAGCTTAATAACAGCGCACCAAGCAATAAAGCAATGACAGGGCCATTCTTAAGTAGTTGCTTTGGACGATAGGTGCCTGACATAAAGCCAACCCCTAAAGTGAAATGGCTGATTTGTACAACCGATGAAATGACAACCGCGATGGCCATGCCCTCATTGCCAAACAAGGCGTAAGCGATAGGTATACCAAGATTGCCTGTGTTTGGGTTGACCATAGACGGTAAATAGAAACGCGTTGGCAATTTGAGGATCTTTAGAAATGCGTATGACGCCAGTGCCACGATAGCTAACACAATGACAGTCGCAGCAATGATTTTTAGCATGCTGAAAACCTGCATTTGCATCGATAATACCGAGTAAAGCAACAAGGCAGGTAAGCCTAAATTTGAGACCAACGCGCCTAACGAGGGACTATCTAGATAGTCTGTTTTCTTGCCAAGAAAGAAACCTAAGCAAATAATGAGTAGAATGGGGGTGAGTGCGTTAGCCAATGCCACTAGCATAGAAAACCTTTGTTTGTATTGTGCGTTCTTTTGTTTTAATCGTTGCTTATCTTAAAGGCTTCAATGAGATAGTGCACCAGTGCTTTCACTCTAAGACTTATGTTTCTCGATTGCGGGTAAAGCAGCGTGACATCGGAAGGAGGTAATTGCCACTGTGGAAGTATTTCAATGAGCTTCCCTGACTCAATCTCTTGTTCTACATAATAAGCGGGCTGACGGGATATACCTGCACCACTTAGTGTTGCTAATTTTGCAACGTGCCCATTTGAACATTTTAATTTGCCTTGTACTGGAAGTTCATATTTTTCTTCATTTGAGGTGTTTGTAAAAGACCACCTTCTCACCGAGCCATTAATCAAAGCGTGATCCAGTAAGTCCTTTGGACTATTAAGTGCTGACATTGACTTTAGGTAGTTTGGGCTGGCGACAAGATGGTTTGTGTAGCTGGTGAGCTTTCTACCAATGAGGTTTGAATTAGGTAAAATCCCCATTCTCACCACCAAATCATACTGCGCTTCGATTAAGTCCTCCCGAGTGCTTGAAAAGCTTAAATCTATTTCTATTTCAGGGTTTTCCGCCATAAAGCGAACCAATATTGGTGCGAGTATTTCTTCACCGAATAAACCACCTACCGCATTGATTCTGATCTGTCCGCTAATACTTGAGTGTGCATTCTGGGCCGATAGAACCGCATGCTCCAGCTGATCAATACCTTGTCGTGACAGTTGATAAAATGTGTCACCAGCAGGTGACAAAGAAAGAGATCGAGTCGACCGATAAAGTAACTGAACGCCCATGTCTTTTTCTAGACGACTAATAATCTGCGAGACTCGCGCTCGGGAAATATTAAGCTGCTCGGCGGCTTTGGAAAAGCTATGGGCTTCCACAACCGCTAAAAATGTTCGTATGCCTTCAGGAAGATGAATACTCATATTGTTAAGTCTCAATAAACAATGCATTTAATGTATTGATAATTATAAACAGTTTAAAGGCTCGTATAGTAGTGCCATTGGTCAATAGTGAGCACGGAGAAGGTTTATGAATACAAGAATATTAGGTAAAACAGGTTTCAAGGTCTCAGAAATTGGCTTGGGATGCTGGCAGCTGGGGAATGACTTTGGCCCCGTGGAGGATAAAGAGGCAAATGCTATTTTGCAAACGGCTGTAGATCACGGAATCAGTTTTTTTGATACAGCCGATGTGTACGGCGGCGGTTTAAGTGAGCAACGAATAGGGCAATGGCGCCGCGCTTTAACAACGCCGCCCATTATTGCTACAAAAGTTGGGCGTGATGCCGCTTTATACCCTGACGGTTACAGCAAAGCATCATTGAAGAAGAGCTTGCAAGCGTCAGCGAAAAGATTAGGGGTTGAAGCGATTGATTTGGCTCAATTGCATTGCGTGCCAAGAGAGGTGCTTTTTGCTGGTGATATTCTTACTTGGATGGAAGACCTCAAACAAGAAGGTGTTATCAAGCATTTCGGCGCTAGCGTGGAAATGTTGGATGAAGCAAAATTCTGCTGTGAGCATCCTGAAATAGCCAGTTTACAGATTTTATTCAATGTCTTTCGGCAAGACGCTGTTGAGTCGCTTTTTCCAATAGCAGAGAAAAACAATGTCGGCATCATTGTGCGCTTGCCACTGGCGAGTGGTTTGTTGTCTGGAAAGATGCGCTCGGATCATGTTTTCAATGAGCATGATCATCGCTCTTACAACAAAGATGGTGCCGCTTTCCATGTAGGGGAAACGTTCAACGGCATTCCTTTTAAAAAGGGTGTTGCTCTGGTTGACTCGTTAAAAAACAAATTGCCGGATAATCAAACAGTACTAGATGTCTCCCTTCGGTGGATATTAGATCAACCACAGGTGTCTAGTATTATTGCGGGCGCAAGCCACTCTTCTCAAGTAATACGTAATGCAGGCGTGTCATCCTTGCCTCCTTTGAGCAAAGAAACTCATCAATTATTAGGTGATTTTTATCGTGAACAAGTAAGAATGGAAATTCGCGGTGGTATATAAGTAAGAGAAAGAAGGTGCGATGCATTATCGCACCTTCTTTATTAAGTTCTGTTTATTTCAGAATTTGTGCAGCATGTTCTTTGGTTTTTACTTTGCTAATAATGTCTGAGATCAGGCCATTTTCATCGATAATAAACGTTGTTCTTACTGTTCCCATGGATTCTCGGCCCATAAATTTCTTTAGCTGCCAAGTTCCATATAACTCGTGTACGTCTTTTTCAGTATCAGCGATCAATGGAAAAGGTAGATTGTACTTAGCAATAAATTTTTGATGTTTTTTCTCTGTATCGGTACTGACCCCTAGAATAACAAAATCTTGCTCAAGTAACGTTTGATAATTGTCGCGTAGATCGCAAGCTTGAGCCGTACATCCAGGTGTAGAATCTCTTGGGTAGAAATACAAAGCAACTTTCTTACCTTTGAATTGACTAAGTGTGATTATCTCACCATTCTGATCTTTCGCACTAAAGTCCGGTGCAATTTGTCCAATTTCGATTGTCATAATAGTTACTCTCTGTTCAACGAAATATTTAAAGAAAAATAGTTTGTCTATTTTTAGTGAAAAAAGTCTTAGCTTAACAACAGCTAAGCAAAAAATCCCGCCGAATGCGCTTTCTTGCTAATTTACCCCGGCTTTACGCCCCTCGATTATTGTTAAACCTGAATCTGAACGTTACTATAGGCGCGCTTATAATTTTATCGGAGGCTCGAAATGATCACAGGTAGTTTAGTTGCGCTTATCACACCGATGTCACCAGATGGCGCTGTAGATACTAAAAAATTAGATGATCTAATAGAGTTTCATATTAATGAAGGTACCCACGGTATTGTTGCCGTAGGTACGACGGGCGAATCTTCCACTTTGACACCAGTAGAACACGCTAATGTGATTCGACAGGTAGTCAATACTGTGAATGGTCGAGTACCGGTTATTGCGGGTACTGGCGCAAACGCGACGCATGAAGCTATCGATCTGACTCGTCGTGCGAAAGAGGCAGGAGCAGATGCCTGCTTGCTGGTCACACCGTATTACAACAAACCAACACAAGAGGGTTTGTTTCAGCATTTCAAAGCCATTGCAGACGCCGTTGAAATCCCTCAAATTCTTTACAATGTGCCAGGTAGAACGGCATGTGATATGCAAAATGAAACCGTCGTTCGACTCTCTGTAATCAAAAATATAGTGGGAATTAAAGATGCCACAGGCAATTTAGAGCGAGGTGAAGCTCTTATTAAGTTATTGCCTGTAAGCTTCGCTGTTTATTCTGGCGATGACCCAACGGCGGTTTCACTTATGCTCCTTGGTGGCAAAGGCAATATTTCAGTTACCGCGAATGTGGCTCCAAAAGCTGTGGCGCAAGCAGCTGAATTTGCGTTAGCTGGCAACGCTGATCGTGCTCACTCAATTGACAGCGCTATCTGTTCACTACACACAAATTTATTTCTAGAGTCCAATCCGATCCCTGTTAAATGGGCTTGTAGTCAATTAGGGCTATGCGAAGAAGGGATTCGACTACCATTAACACCTCTTTCTGAACAGCATCATTCTGCCGTTCGACAAGCAATGATAGAAGCTGGAGTTTTATTAGTATGAATAAGTTTACATTACAGTTAGTGGGAGCGGGTTCACTCACTCTAATGCTGTCAGGTTGCAGTGTTTTTTTTACCGATCATTCAGATGATTATCAAGATCAAAAACCGGTTGTCTCGACATTAGAAGTACCGCAGGGTTCAGCATCGTCAAAAGATGCTCTAGTCATTCCAAATGAAACAGAGATTGCGGATCTAGAGCCTTCGAAGCCATTTGTCACACCTAGAGCGCCGTTTGTTTTTTATCCTATGGTTGCGGTTGGGATTACAGAGCAAGACGATGCTATTGAGTTTTTAGTACCTGCAAGCAAAGAGAAATCAAAACGTATCGTGGCTGATTTCCTTACCGCATTACATGGTGCAGGCACACCGATTTCAACGCAAACTGACGATCAAATAACAACGGTTCCGTTTGACTTTCATCCACAAGGTTGGTGGGCGTCATTGTGGAGTAGCGTTACACGAATACATCCAGCTAAAACCGCTTTCTCATTTCATTTCAATGAAATAGAAGGTAAAACCTTGATGCGTGTCCAGTTTCGTGATGAGCAGCAAGATGTCGAACCAAGTGGCTGGATAAGTCCAGATCAAAATGATGATGCCTACTCTGTTGCGATACGCTTATGGGGAACAATTGGACGTCAATTAAATCAATCTTCTGCTTATCTATCGAATCGCGATGATGCGGCTTCATTTCCGGTATGGGTTGACCATAAGGGCATTTATTCAATACGCCTAGGCAATAATGTTTCGCCATCTGAATTAGAAATGACATTGAGTGCGGCTGGAATCTACATTGTCCCAGGAGTAGACCCGTTACTTGCGCCAGTGCCTCCGGAAGATGTTGCTCGTATTGGTGATGTGGTCGATTTCAATATTCCAGTAGGCAAGGGCGAAAAGCAAAAATTGTTCAATGTATATCGTCGAAACTTAGATGATGTCAGTTGGGAAGAGCGAGAATACCCGTATAAGATCACCCATCAAAAAGCGGGTGATTTTTTGGTCATCGATGTCTCTGCAACGGATTATCCTGAAGTGACGTCGTTTCATTTAGTACAACGCTTTGTAAACTAATTAAGATTAACCCCTCAGAAAAGAAGACCGGAGACCCTCCAATGGAAAAACGACAAGAGCTGTATGCAGGTAAGGCAAAATCTGTATTTCGTACAGATGATCCTGACAAAATGGTTCTAGTGTTTCGTGATGATACCTCTGCATTTGATGGTAAAAGAATAGAGCAGCTTGACCGTAAAGGCATGGTGAATAATAAGTTCAATGCATTCATCATGACAAAGCTGCAAGAAGCCGGAATTCCTACGCATTTTGAAAAGCTTTTAAGTGATACGGAGTCACTGGTAAAGTGTCTTGATATGATGCCTATTGAGTGTGTTGTTCGAAATGTCGCGGCGGGGAGCTTATGTCGTCGCCTAGGTGTAGAAGAAGGTATTACGTTAACACCCCCAACGTTTGAGTTATTTTTAAAGAATGACGCGTTAGGTGATCCAATGATCAACGAATCACATGTTGAATCATTTGGATGGGCAAAAGCAGACGATCTTGCGAAAGCAAAAGAGCTTACATTTAAGGTGAATGATGTATTAAAAGCGATTTTTGCTGAAGGCGGCATGATTCTAGTGGACTCCAAACTAGAATTTGGCATATATAAAGGCGAGGTTGTATTGGGTGATGAATTTTCCCCAGACGGTTGTCGTTTATGGGATGCCAATACCAGAGAAAAATTAGATAAAGACCGTTTCCGTCAAGGCTTAGGTGGCGTGATTGAAGCTTACGAGGATGTAGGTCGTCGTATAGGTATTGATTTCGACGCATAAGCGTATTGGCGATTTAGTCCATAATGGAGGAAGTATGTTCCTCCATTTTTGCCACGCAAGCTTGTCACACAAGGACATACATTGATTAACTTCCTACCTATTGCCATCGGCCTGCGTTATGCCCGAGCCAAACGTTCTAACCACTTTATTTCTTTTATCAGTTTCTCATCTATTGCTGGCCTGGCGCTTGGTGTAATGGTTTTAATTACCGTTCTGTCTGTGATGAATGGCTTTGATCGAGAGTTGCGCCAACGAATCTTAGGCATGGTTCCTCATGCAACTTTATGGGGCGGGCCGGTTTTGGATGATTGGCGAAATACAGCAACTCTAGTTGAAAAAATGCCAAATGTGGTTGGCGTTGCCCCCCACATTCAAGCACAAGTGATGTTTCAATCTGGATCAAGTGTGCATGGCGCCATCTTAAATGGCATCAATCCAGAAATGGAAAAGAAAGTGTCCATCATTGATGAAAACATGGCGTCAGGCTCTCTGGATGCTCTTAATGACACTCGTTTTGGTATCGTATTGGGTGCTCAACTAGCCAAAATGTTACGTGTCGATATTGGTGATAAAGTCACGGCAATTCTGCCCAAGGCAAATGTTTCTATTGCTGGTGTCGCACCAGTGCTAAAGCGCTTTACTGTTGTGGGAACATTTGAAGTGGGCGCTGAATTAGACAGCAGCCTTGCGTATATTAATATTAAGGATGCGGCGAAGCTAAAGCGGTATCAAGAAGATTCGGTTGAAGCATTACGTATTTCATTTGATGATTTATTCTTAGCGCCTTCTCGCATTTGGGATATTGCTAGGGCTGTGCCTGGGCAGAATAGAGTAAGCGATTGGACTCGAACACACGGTAACCTTTTCCAAGCCATTAAAATGGAAAAAACCATGATCGGTTTACTGCTTCTGCTAATTGTTGCTGTGGCCGCGTTTAATATTGTTTCCACTTTGGTAATGGTAGTAACGGATAAACGGAATGACATCGCCATACTTAGAACAATGGGCTTAACCTCTGGCCAGGTTATGTGGATTTTTGTGGTTCAGGGTATGTTTATTGGTATGTTGGGAACATTCATTGGTGTCGTGCTAGGTGTGACGTTAGCGCTCAATGTGAGCGAAATTATTGCCGGCGTGCAGACGCTGTTAAATGTTCAGTTTTTGAGTTCAGATGTTTATTTTATTAACTATTTGCCTTCTCAGCTTGAATGGTCTGATGTGAAATTGATTGTTATATCTGCTTTTGTAATGACGGTTACTGCCACTATTTACCCTGCTTGGCGAGCCTCAAAAGTAGAACCTGCAGAGGCATTACGCTATGAATAATAATGTGGTATTGGAATGTCGTGCACTTTCTAAACAATATCAAGACGGCAAGCAAATTGTGGATGTGTTTCGTTCTATTGATTTGACCCTAAACAAAGGTCAGGCCTGCGCTATCGTCGGATCTTCAGGGTCGGGGAAAACCACGTTGCTTAACTTACTTGCCGGTTTAGATTTGGCAACGACAGGCGAAGTAAAACTGGCGAATGTTTCTTGGTCTAGTATGAAAGACGCCAAGCGCTCCAAAATGCGTAACAAGGAAATGGGCTTTGTTTACCAATTTCATCATTTGCTTCCTGAGTTTTCTGCGTTGGAAAACGTATTGATGCCGATGTGGATTGCGGGCATGAATAAAAAAGAAGCAAATAAACGTGGAGAAGAATTATTAGGGCAGGTTGGTTTAAAAGATCGCTTGCACCATAAGCCTTCACAGCTATCGGGTGGTGAAAGGCAACGCGTGGCAATTGCACGTGCTTTGTCGAATCGTCCGGCGTGTGTGTTGATGGATGAGCCAACTGGTAACTTGGATGAAACTACGTCGTTAGAGATTCAAAACCTAATCAATGAACTTAAGGCTACTTATGATATGGCGTTTTTGGTGGTCACTCATGATGAGAAAATGTTGAGCTGGATGGATTCGGCTTATCGCTTGTCTCAAGGTGTTTTGCAACCAATAAAATAAGCGGGCGTTTAATACTTAAATAAAGCGCTTTTACAATCGCCAAGATTGATTGTCAATTTTGGCGATTGTATTGACTATTTCTCAGAGTTTTTATTCCGAAGTTTGCGTTCTTTCCAGCGTTTCACGACGTGCAATCGCCATAAAATAATGATGACAGCGTAACTGATAGCGCCAGCAATGAGTCCGGATACAATGGAACCTACGTAAAGTGGCAGCCAAATGTGCTCCATTTTATCCCAGATCCACTCCACAGAAAGTTTGAAGTCTTTTTCGTGATGATATCCGAGAATTAATGAGCCCACTTTGTAATTGAAGTAAAAAACAAAGGGCATAGTAATGGGGTTTGTGATCCACACCAGAGCTATAGAAAGCGGGATATTTGCGCGTAATGGTATAGCAAGCAGAGCAGATGCCAACATCTGAAACGGCATGGGAATAAATGCCCAGAATAAACCATTAAAGAAAGCGCGCGCGACAGATTTTCGATTTAGGTGCCATAAATTAGCTTCATAAATCTGTGAGCCTAATAGGCCTAAAGCTTTGCTCTGCTTAAGTTTTTCTGGATTTGGTATGAATTTTTTTAGATAATTCTTCGGCATAATCAGGTAAAAAATAATTTAGCAATTTAAGACAAGGAGGTCTTATGTTACTAAGTAGTTTGTCCATATTGATGGGCGCCGTACTGGTGCCGAGCGATTATTTGTGGGTGTATTCTACTCACATCATTCTGGTGTGTCTCTACTTAATATGGTCAAAGCGTTTAATAGTATTGTTTTTGACACTTATCTCCTTTGTTTCTGTTCTTTCCAGCGAGTTCTCAACACCCCCT
The DNA here is from genome assembly GCF_013372285.1 of Marinomonas primoryensis. Taxonomy (NCBI): domain Bacteria; kingdom Pseudomonadati; phylum Pseudomonadota; class Gammaproteobacteria; order Oceanospirillales; family Oceanospirillaceae; genus Marinomonas; species Marinomonas primoryensis. The sequence continues at coordinate 2,045,939 of NZ_CP054301.1, forward strand.
TATTTACCACTGACTACCGACAGCGAGTTGCTGGTAGATTTTGATAATAAAGAGCTCATTAGTAATCACTCTCAACTAGGAGGTCACGATGTTCGGTCCGATAATCAGTCAGTTCGACTTGTGTATTTCGAAAAAAACGGTGTTCGGCGTACTCAAGATGATTTCTCCCTTACCTTTTCGCAATCAAAGTTTCATTCAGTGGAAACATCGCAGAAGGTATATCAGGGTGTCATTACTCGCGTTGTACTCCCAAACCAAGAAGGTTCTTGGTGGCAGCAAAACCTTTATATAAAAAGACAAGCGGCAGAACTGACTGTTCATTTTTCAGATGAAGGTTTGCAGCGTCTAGAGCAAAAGCCTTTTTCAGTAAGAGGCAGGCTCTTGGCTAAACTTGATCGCGCCTTTGAAAATTTTGACTATTGGCGCTTTTCTAAGGCTTTGTTATTAGGTCAGGATGACTTATGGAGCGAGCGTGATACTTGGATGGTTCGTACGCTGGGCTTAGCGCATCTTTTTGTGGTTTCTGGATTACACACTGGCTTTATGTTTGCCATTGGTCGAATGATAAGTCGAAGTGTTTGGCGGTTTTTTCCTAATAGGCTATTGCTTTACGGAGTGACTCGTTGGCATTGCGATGCCGTGATTGTGATTCCGTTACTATTTGCTTATGCCTATATAACAAACTGGGGTGAACCCGTTGTTAGGGCATCCATCATGCTTAGTGTGTATTTGTGTGCTCGAATGTTGGCGCTACAGCTTTCACCATATAGCATTATCACCTTTGCTTTATGGCTGGTGTTACTTTTTGAACCTAGGGCGGTACTAAACCCTGGGTTATGGCTTTCATTTAGCATGGTGTATTTATTAATAGGGTTTTGCCAGACGTCGACAAAGCTATCGCGTTTATTCATGGTTCAGGTGATGCTAAGCACCGCGTCGATGGTGCTGATACTGGGTTGGCAAGTCGCTATTTCTAGCGCTTCTATTTTGGTTAATATTCTACTTATTCCATTAGCGGCTTTCTTATGGTTTCCGTGGGCACTGCTTTCTTGTATGGAAGCATTGATAATCGGCTCAACTTACAGCTATGAACAACTAGAAATACTGCTTTATTATATTATAAGTTTTATTGAGATGATCGCTTTTGAATGGCCATTGCTGATTTTCGAACAGCATGCCTCTGATGTACCTAGGCTACTTATGTTGCTTTTGGTCATCGTTTGGGTTTATCAAAGCCCTTTGAAAAGAGGAGTAATCAGTGCTATTGGGATTTGGGTTATTTTGTTTTCTTCTATGCTGTCGAATGCTTCTGAGGCTGGCTTATCCTTGGTCAATAAAAATAACAAACTGATTTTGACAGAAAAGAGCGATATCTTGTTAACCAACACTTGGGTTGGATCGGACATCGGTCGATTAAGACTCGATTCCTATTTAAATGCAGAGCAGCAAGGTGGTTATTTCTTAACGCCAAGTAATACTTCAGAAATCACGCCTCAGATACTTTTAGCTCATGGTGTGAAATGGCTGATATTAAAGCAGGATGGGGCAGAAAAAATAATAGCCATGTTGGACGGGATGAACGTCAAATGGTTGGTTATTCCTGCTGGAGGATCGCTGGATTTTCACTTTCAAAAAAATCGTATTTCGCTGCAGCATTCTTCCTGCATTTATTCGTTTTTTCTCTTAAAATCTGACACTTGCAAACGTGTAGAAAAGTTAGAGAGTGTGTTAAATTACAATCAAAATTAAATTGGAGTGCGAAGTGTTAGCCTTTATTCAAACTGGTGGTTTTTTCATGTGGCCGTTAATGGCGTGTTCCATCCTTACGCTTGCCATTATTATTGAACGTTTTTGGACACTGCGAAAAGCAGGAGTGGCACCAAATGGTCTTTTGTCTGATGTAATGACTCGATTACGTGACGATAGAATGACCATTGAATACATTCGCTCCATGCAGACTCAAACGGGATTAGCGTCTATTTTTGCCGCGGGCCTTTTAAATTCAAAGCATGGTCGTGGCTCTATGAAGGAGAGCGTTCAAGAAGCAGCCAGTCATGTCATTCATGAATTAGAGCGTTTTATGAACACGTTAGGGACGATCGCCGCCATTTCTCCATTGCTTGGTTTGTTAGGTACGGTTGTTGGTATGATTAAAGTATTTTCTGTTTTGATGGAAAGTGGCGCTGGTAATACAGCATTACTTGCCGGTGGTATATCAGAAGCATTACTGACTACCGCAGCAGGACTTGGTGTTGCTATTCCTGCGTTAATATTCCACCGCTTTTTTAGCCGTAGAATCGACGTGCTTGTTGTTACCATGGAACAACAATCGACCAAACTAGTGGACGCATTACACGGTGATCGAGATAAAACAGGAGTGGCGCAGTGAAGTTTCGTCGTCAAAAAATAGATGACGTACAAGTTAATTTAACGCCATTGATTGATGTCGTCTTTTTGTTACTGATTTTTTTCATGGTCAGCACTACTTTTAATCAATCCACTGAGTTGACGATTGACTTACCAACGGCAACGTCTAATGCACCCAGTTCAGATCGTTCCAAGAATGTTGAATTGGTCATTACAGCGGATGGTCAATATGTCATTAACGGACAAACACTTATTAATGAAAAAGTCAGTACGTTAATTCAAGGCTTAAAGGAAGTGACGCAAGGCGATAATACACGACCATTGATTATTACCGCTGACGCTAAATCCTCTTATGACATGGTGCTTAGAGTGTACGATGCTGCGGCAAATCTAGGCATTACAAAACTTGCTCATACTGCACAGAAAGAACCTGCCCAGTGAGCGTTGAGTCTCTATTTACGCGTTCTTGGTATGGTCGCTGCGGTTGGACAAATGTTTTTCGGCCGATTCAACCTTTGGTTAGAAAAGTCGTACTCAAAAAAAGACAGACTTTCTTAGAGCACCCCGAAGCGTCTTATAAAGCGCCGGTTCCAGTGATCATTGTTGGCAACATCAGTGTGGGTGGCACCGGTAAGTCTCCGATGGTGGTGGCATTGTGCAAATTATTAAAGGCGAACGGCTATCGTCCTGGTATTGTATCTCGTGGACATGGGGCAAAAATTGAAATGCCAACATCTGTCTATACTGACAGTGTTGCAAAAGATGTCGGTGATGAGCCGGTAATGCTGGCTCGGCGAGCTGATTGCCCAATGGTGGTGTTCCCTAAAAGAGATGAGGCCGTAAAATACCTGCTTGCTACAACAGACGTGAATGTCATTATCAGTGATGATGGCATGCAGCATTACCAATTAAACAGAGACATTGAAGTAGCAATGCTTGATGCGAAACGGGGCATCGGAAACGGTCAATTATTACCTGTTGGTCCATTACGAGAACCTATAGAAAGGCTAAAGCACGTGGACTTTATCGTCAGTGTGTCAGATACAACGACCGACGCTCTTGATAAACTGGCTCTACCGATTACTTTAGCGCCTCTGATACCCACCAATTTAGTATCACTGGACGGAATAAAAAGTTTACATTGTCACCGTGCATTTGTAGATGAAAAAAAATGGCATATTATGGCGGGTATTGGTAATCCTGATCGTTTTGTGGAAACACTGAAGCAACTAGGGTTACAGCCAGAAAACAGCAGTTACCAATGGTTTTCGGACCATCATTCATTTGCAGTCGCTGATATTCCGTCTAATGGCGCGGTCATTATGACCGAAAAAGATGCGGTTAAATGCCAGTCCTTGATGCTGTTAAATTCAAATGTTTGGTATTTACCCGTTTCTTTAGACTTGCCAGAGTGCTTTGCGCAAGCCTTTTTAGAAAAATTAAACTTCATTAAAATGGATAACTCCCATGAATAAAAGCTTATTAGATATCCTTGTTTGTCCTGTCACGAAAGCGGCGTTAATCTTGAGTAAAGATGGTACGGAATTGATCAGTAAAGTGGGCGGTATGGCGTACCCTGTTCGCGATGGTATTCCTGTATTATTAGAAACAGAAGCTCGTACGTTGACCACAGAAGAGCGATTAGAGTCAGGCTCTGTAAAATGAGATCGCACAAAGTGCTAGCGGTGTGTTTAGGCAATATTTGTCGTTCACCGGCTGCACAAGGTATTTTAGAAAATGTAGCGTCAAACAATCGCTTGTTCTTGGAGCTTGATTCTGCAGGTACAGCAGCGTATCACCTTGGCAACCCACCTGATTCAAGGTCCATTGCCGCGCTCAAAAATGTTGGCATCGACATCAGTCAACAAAAGGCCCGACAGGTCACAATAAGCGATTTTAATGAGTATGATTGGATTCTAGCAATGGATCGAGAGAACTTGATTAATCTCAAAAAAATCCAGCCAGAACACAGTATAGCAACATTAGTCATGTTTGGTGAGTTCGATCAACACGTTGCTTTGGGTGAAGTGGTCGATCCATATTATGGTGGGGATGAAGGCTTTACCGTGATGAGAAAACACCTTACAGACATCGCACAAGCCTTTGTAAATCACCTTAACTCTAGAAGAGAAGATTAAGTCAATCCATGAAGATGCGATTTAATACACAAGACGCCTTTATGCAGAGCATGGAAGAATCCATTCAAAAAAATGTATCTTTGGCCACCTATAACACCTTCCGTTTTACTTACCATGCCGAATACTTTGCCATAGCAGAAACATTAGACTCTTTAAAAAAACTGCTTGCTTGGGCCAATCATTTTAATCAAACCGTCACCATGATCGGCGGTGGTAGTAATTTACTCATCTCAGCCGATGTCACGGGACTGGTAATTATTAATCGATTGTCTGGCATAAACGCAAGAGAGCACCGCGGGAATTTAGTCAGTTTAACGGTTGCTGCAGGTGAAAATTGGCACCAAGTGGTTGCATTCGCCGTACAAGAAGGCTGGTTTGGCATTGAAAATCTCGCGTTAATCCCAGGTACGATTGGCGCCGCACCGGTGCAAAACATTGGGGCTTATGGGGTTGAAATAAAAGATGTTCTGGCACGCGTTCAGGTGATTGATAAAACATCTGGTGACGTTTATTGGATCAATGCAAGAGATTGTGGCTTTGCTTATAGAGACAGTTATTTCAAAGGCAAATGGAAAGATAAGCTATTAATTACGTCGGTAGAGCTGTCATTGAAAAAACAGGCGGATTTATTACTGAGCTATGGCGGCTTGTCTGATCGTATTGAGGGTAAGCCTAGTCTGGCAAGCGTCTTTAAACTGGTGTGTGACGTCAGGAGTGAAAAATTACCTGATCCTACTGTGTTAGCAAACTCAGGCAGTTTTTTTAAGAATCCGATAATTAGCCAAGCCATACACTCAGATTTAAAGGTGCGTTTTCCAAATCTTGTATCATTTCCATTTGAGGATGGTTTTAAATTGGCGGCTGGGTGGTTGATAGATCAAGCAGGCTGGAAAGGCAAACAATATCAGGGCGTGGGTGTTTATGAAAAACAGGCATTGGTGCTGGTTAACTATTCAGAAGAAAATGCAGAACCCTTATTAGAATTAGAAGCTAAAATAAAGCAATCTATATTTGAATTATATGGCGTTGAATTAGAGCGTGAGCCCGTTCAATTGCCACTGACTTCTCTTATCGAAACGGGTCATGTTGAGGCGACGAATTGAAAATAGGAGTGATGGATTCTGGCGCTGGGGGGTTAACGATCCTCAATGCAATACATAAAAAACAACCTCATCTTGATTTAATTTATCTGGCAGACGATGCCTTCGCACCCTATGGAAATAAAAGTGTTGCTCAGCTTCAAGAGAGATTGATAAAAGTGGGTCGTTTTTTCGAGAAAGAAAACGTCTGCGCTATTGTTGTTGCTTGCAATACCGCCACCGTTACTGCTATTGATGCACTCAGAGCCAGCACATCCTTGCCTATTATTGGGGTTGAGCCTGCGGTAAAGCCCGCGTTTCGCCTTAGTAAGCAGCGTAAGGTAGCAGTATTGGCGACACCAGTTACTGCTGAAAGCGAGCGTTTGAATCAGCTGATTAACCTTTGGAAAGCTGACAGTCAGGTGTCGATTATGTCCAGCTCAACGTTGGCATTTGACATCGATGCTTGGCCAGAGACGGAAGAAAAAATAAAACTCACGATCCAAGAACTAAGTCAGGAGATGCTCGCCAATAATATCGATACTTTAGTATTAGCCTGCACTCATTACCCCTTAGTAAAGCATTTTTTTGAACAAGTGCTAGGAAGTGAGTGTGAGATAATTGAACCAAGTGAAGGTGTTACAGCTCAATTGATTCGTCGCTTGGAAGAATCCTACCCTGAGAAAATGTGCGCACTGCGCGAGCCTAATTCTCAACAAGAAGGCAAGATTGAACTGTGCAGCTCTCTTGGTTTTAAAAACATGCAACGCCTTGTTTCTTGGGTTGTTGCATCGCAAGTCATCATCGATAAAAGACATGTCTATATTTAGCCGTTATTTTCAAAGAAGGCGAGAATTCGGTCTTTTTCCCACATGGCATCCTTATGGCCTAATTCAATCAGCGCTCGGCAGTATTGCGGCGTGAACAATAGATAACTCGCGGCTGAACTGGTTTTTTCAGACGTTGATCCACCGGCTGCTTTTAACAAGACCCGAATTTTTTTAGGCAGAGTGGCAAGATAGTGGTGTGCAATTTCATTTAGCTCTTCAGATGGTGAAATAATCAATGTCTCTGTCGGCAAGTTTTGATGATTGGCTCTTTTTTCTTTAGGAAGGTCACGAATAAGATTATTCATGATTTCTAATTGATAAATATCATCTTCAAGGTTGTCGATAAAGGCACTGTTTAATAATTGGCCGAGAATTTGCGCCATACTGGGGGCGCTGGACTCTACGTCTATATCAGGAGCAGACCACTTTTTAGGGCTTCTGTTTCCACTTACGCCAATAATAAATAGTTTTTCAGCGCCCAGCTTCAATGCTGGATAAATTGCTGACTTTTGTCGTATAGCGCCGTCGCCATAATAATGGTTTTGTATTTTATGAGCAGGAAAGATAGTGGGGATTGCGCTGGAAGCAAGTAGATGGTCAACCCCCAAATCCGCTATAACGCCTTTTCGCCTATTGCCTTTCCATGGTTGAAGATCCTGAGAGCCTTGAAAAAAGGTCGTGGATTCACCCGTACTGTAACTCATCGCGGTAATAGCGAGTGCTTTGAGCTGTTTGTTTTCAATGGCAGTATTGATCCTAGAAAAGTCCAAATGATTTGTTAAGAGCTCTTTTAATGGTGTGTTGTCCATCAGTGCGATAGAAGTATCACTGTTATGGAGATGGAAAAGGGATAATAAGGTTTTTGTAACAGAGCTTGCTACAGGCCAGCGACCTACACTGTAAATTTGATCTGGTGTTAAATGGCGCCATACGAATGCTAAAGTAGAGACAGCCTTAGAAAAATTATTCGCATGAGAAGCAAGCATGGTTGCATTTAGCGCGCCTGCAGAGGTTCCGCATAATATTGAAAAAGGCAATGGCGTATTCTTTGGAAGCATTTTCCCCATGGCAGATAGAACCCCAACTTGGTAGGCTGCGCGAGCACCACCACCGGATAATATGAGAGCATTGTTATTTGGCATAAGGACTCGATTAGTCGGATTTTTTTCAAGTATTTATTTGTATCCCATAAAATACTGGTTTCTTCTATAAAAACAACCACTCAGTGGACAATAGTGTGTTGAAGTCTTACCCATAAGGCCATGTATTGATATAAGTATTTTGAATATTGATTGACCTTTGTTATTACAAAAAGTGGACTGTATCGACAATGTCGTTCACAATCTCATCTATACTTTATATGAAAACTTTTTATTTATAATAATAAAAAAGGGTGTATTAAATGAATTCTTCAGTCGTCATTAGTGGGGTCGGTTTATGGACTCCAGAACACAGCATTAGTAATGAAGAGCTAGTTACAAGCTACAACGCTTGGGCGGAACTTTTTAACCTAGAAAACGAAACAGCAATTAAAGCGGAAGAGATGGAGGCAAAACCTCTTTCTAGTGCGGCTTTTATTGAAAAGGCATCTGGTATCAAAAGCCGTTATATCTATTCAAAAAAGGGGGCTTTAGACATACACCGCATGCGCCCGATTCTTGACGTACGAGAGGATGATCAAGTCTCTCATCAAGCTGAAATGGCGATTGCTGCGGCACAAAAAGCCTTGAGTGCCGCGAATAAAACCGCCGCTGATATCGATATGGTCATTGTGTCTTGTGCTTATACTCAGCGTTCTTATCCTGCTATTGCCATTGAAGTGCAAGCGGCGTTAGGAATTGAAGGGTTCGGCTTTGATATGCTAGTGGCTTGTTCTGCTGCGACCTTTGGTCTGCAAAGAGCAGTTGATGCAGTGAAGGCGGGCACCTCAAAGGGCGTTCTCGTCATCAACCCAGAGCTTACTTCCCCTCAAGTCAACTATATGGACAGAGATTCACACTTCATCTTTGGTGATGTGGCGACGGCTGTAGTGGTAGAAAGTAGTGAAACCTGTCAGTCAGCACACGCCTTTGATGTGCTTAGTACAAAATGTGTCACGTCTTATTCAAATAATATTCGATCTAACTTTGGATACTTAACGCGAACCACCGACGAAGACCCTTATTCTGCAGATAAGTTGTTCTATCAAAATGGTCGAAAGGTTTTTAAAGAAGTTTGCCCTATGGCCGCTGATCATATTGAAAGCCATTTGCTGAGCGAAGGCATTAATGTTTCCGCATTGAAACGTTGGTGGTTACATCAAGCCAATATCAACATGAACTTGCTGATCAGTAGACGACTGCTAGGGCGCGACGCGACGCTTGAAGAAGCACCAGTGGTTCTTGATGAGTACGCCAATACCGCCTCCGCGGGATCTATCATTGCGTTTGCCAAGTACCATGATGATTTAAGCGCCGGTGATCTTGGTGTGATCTGCTCTTTTGGAGCAGGTTACTCGATTGGCAGTTTAATCCTTCGGAAACGATAATCCCCGATTACACTCCGTTAAGTCATTGAAACTGTAATAGATATAAGAGAGACTGATTATATCCGTTTCAAAGACTTAACAGGGCTTACAATATGGCAATTCATCCTCAAGCTGGACAGCTTGCTCCGCATACTTCTCTGGTAAATTTACCTGAACTCATGACGGCTTATTATTTAAAAAAGCCTCGAGTGATTACTCATCCAGATGAATGTGTGAGTTTTGGTACCTCAGGACACCGAGGCAGTGCTTTACTCGCCAGTTTTAATGAAGATCACATTCTTGCTATCACTCAAGCCATTGCTGAGTACCGTCAAGCTCAACATATTTCAGGACCACTTTACCTAGGCAAAGACACTCATGCTTTGTCTGAAGCCGCTTTTCAAACCGCGTTGAGTGTCTTTACCGCGAATGGCGTCCGAGTTCGTACTCAGCTCAATGGAGGCTTCACGCCCACGCCTGTTATTTCTCATGCTGTCTTGACGCACAATAATAAAACACAGACTGACCTTAGTGACGGCATTGTCATTACGCCTTCTCATAACCCACCAGAAGATGGTGGTATTAAATACAATTCTATAAAAGGTGGACCTGCAGACAAAGACATAACGGATTGGGTTGCAAAAAGAGCGAATGCTTTACTGAAAGGAAACTTACACGGTGTGAAGCGATTTTCTATAGAAGAGATAGAAGAGAGCGGGTTAGTTGAGCCTTTTGATTACATTAATCATTATGTAAACGATCTTGAAAATGTCATCGATATGCAAGCCATTGCAAACGCCAAAATTCGAATTGGTGTTGATCCAATGGGGGGGGCAGGTATTCATTATTGGAAGCCTATTGCAAAAAAATATGGCTTAGACATTACCGTTGTAAACTCAGAAGTTGATCCAACGTTTCGTTTTGTTCCGTTGGATAAAGACGGTCGTATTCGCATGGATTGTTCTTCCCCATATTCCATGCAAGGTTTGCTCAAGTTAAAAAATGATTTTGATATTGCGGTGGGTAATGACCCTGACTATGATCGTCATGGCATTGTCTGTGCTCAATCCGGCTTAATGAATCCTAATGCCTATCTTGCAGTGGCAATCGAATATTTAGCACAACACAGAGCACAATGGCCCCAAGACATTCAGTTTGGAAAAACCTTGGTGTCCAGTGGCATGATTGATCGTGTTGTAAATGGCCTTGGTCGCCGACTTTGCGAAGTGCCCGTCGGCTTTAAGTGGTATGTCGAAGGTATGTTTGAAGGTTCTATGGCATTTGGGGGCGAAGAGAGTGCAGGGGCTTCTTTTCTACGTAAAGACGGCACCGTTTGGACGACCGATAAAGATGGATTCATTATGGCGTTACTTGCAGCGGAAATCTTAGCGGTAACAGGAAAGGATCCACAGACATTGTATGAGGCTCAAGTAGCTAAGTATGGCCAGCCCTTTTATAAACGCATTGATGTTGCAGCAACCTCGGCGCAAAAATCATTATTAGGTGCGCTAGATGCAAACAATGTGACGCAAACCGAATTAGCGGGCGAAACGATTGTCTCTGTTCTAACTCATGCTCCGGGCAATGGAGCCGCCATTGGTGGTTTAAAAGTGTCTACCGAGAATGGTTGGTTTGCCGCCAGGCCATCCGGCACAGAAAATGTGTACAAAATCTATTTGGAAAGTTTTATTTCAGAAGAACATCTTGCCAAGCTGGAAGAGGAGGCGAAAGCCTTAGTGAATAAAGTACTAGACAACTAAACTTTATGCTTATCAAAAATGCCGCTGATGAAGCGGCATTTTTTATTTTTCCTGATGAGCAGGCAGTACTTTTAGTAGAGTGAGAGAGTCAAACAGCCGACAAACGAGACAACCATTTAGTTAATTGAAAACCCATGTGATTGCTCAGGCTTAGAGCGTGTGCTTTGAGCTCTTTTGCATTGCCATGGTTCATTCTTTTACCCGCAATAATCACCCAGTTACCACCGCCTGTATCTAATGCACGAACATCAATGAAGTGTTTTTTAATGATGTCAGTGAGGTCTTGGTTATTTTTGTCATTCATCCAGCAATTTAGGACAAGCCAGCCGTCATCTTTGATATTTTTAGCACAGTTCTCAATAAAGCTCGCCTGTAAAACGCCCTGATCCATACCTTCAGTGTTGTAAAGGTCCGTCATGAGTAAGTCGACTTTCTTAGGTAGGCCTTCTGCCATGCAATCAATGGCGTTTGCCACGTTTAATGTAATCCGCTTGCCTCTTGGAAGTTTGAAATACATTTCAGCAGCATCCATTACTTCTTGACGTAGTTCTACTGCAGTAATGTGTATAGCGGGTACTGCATGGTGTAAAGCATGAAGTAATGCACCACCACCTAACCCTAAAATACACACTCTTTTAGGCTCGCAGAACAATAAAGGCAGCATCATGGCTTGGGTGTATTCGTGTTGCAAAATGTGCGGTGTAGAAAGGCGAATACGACTTTGCTCATCACCTTCTGCAAAGGACAAAACTCGATACTGACCATCATCAAAAATGCGAATAGGGCCTAGATCATCGGCGCTATCGTGTAATAAATTTTGGTGACTCATGGTATTCCTTAATAGGGGAAAAGAAGACTCGGAATTCCGAGTCTTGATGGTTGTGTGATATCTGCCAATATTTAATCGACAGTGGCTTCTCTTAAATGTTTTAAGAGCACCTGTATCGGATGAGGGATGGCGACATCGTCAAAGCGTTTTACTTGGCTTCGACAAGAATAACCTGTTGCGACCAATTTTTCGATCAATACAGGGTTGTCTACTTTTTCTTTCCATGAAAGTTCATAAATGGTTTTTGATGTTTCTTGGTTGGCTGACTCGTGACCGTAAGTCCCCGCCATGCCGCAGCAGCCAACATTTTCAACTTTTAACTCAAGCCCGAGTATGCTGTAAATTTTTTGCCAGTCTTGAATCGAGGCAGCTGCATTGGTTTTTTCTGTGCAGTGTGTCATTAGGTGATAGGTTGAATTATCGCACATTAAAGGCTGCTTGATGAGGTGCTCGCTTTTTTGAGCTAACCATTCTTGCATGAGTTGGATTTTTGGCACTTGTCGGCTGTTACTAAACGCTTTTGTGTATTCCGCTCGATAAGTTAGCGTCATAGATGGGTCAATACCAATAAAAGGTAGACCATAAAACGATAATCTTTGTAGCATATCGAGATTTTTACGGGCGGTATTATTAAACGCTTTTATAAAACCGTGAACGTGCAATGGTTTGCCGTTGGGCATGTAGGGTGCGAGGTAGGCTTGAAAGCCAAGGCGACTTAACGTTTCCATCGTATCTAATACCAGTTGAGTTTCAAAATAACTGGTAAAAGCATCTTGGACGACAATTACGGCGCGAGATCTGTCTTTTGGACTTAATGATTCAATGGCCAACGGCGTGGCTAAACGAATACCTCGACGTGACATTTCTTTTTTAAGGTTGAGTGTGCTCAGTGTTGGATTATCGGTTAGGCCAATATACTTGCTACTAACATGATTTACCCAACGCCGACGTACTAACCAGTTATAGGGTTGAGGGAAAAGGGCCATCGTTGGCATCATAAACTCTAAAGAACCAACTAGGTAATCTTTGACTGGCCGTAAATATCGACTGTAATAAAGTTCAAGAAAATTGGCTCTAAACTCTGGTACATCCACTTTAATAGGGCATTGTCCTACACAGGATTTACACGCTAAACACCCCATCATGGCGTCATGAACTTCGTTAGAAAAATCATAATCCCCACGGCGTTTTGCCAGTGTATTTTTCAATCGAGGGAGAAAACTGATTAAAAAGTGACTGCTTTTGGCTTCTTTACTTGCTTGCACTGTATCAACATCTTGCGCACTCATGCCGCGCAACCATTCACGCATCAAGGACGCTCGACCTTTTGGTGAATGCCTACGATCTCGTGTACCTTTCCAAGAAGGACACATAGCATCATTAGGGTCGAAATTGTAACAAGCGCCGTTGCCATTACAGTACATTCCTTCTTTAAATTGATCTCTATTTTTAAGAGGAATCTGACGATCAAATTGGCCGCGTAGTGGGACGCTGTCTATTTTTAGCAAATCAGCACCCAACTCAAAAGGAGTGGCAATTTTACCAGGATTCAATTGATTTCTTGGATCAAAAGCGCCTTTCACTTGCTGAATACTAGGATACAGTTTCCCGAAGAAGGCAGGCGCGTATTCGGAGCGTACGCCTTTGCCGTGTTCGCCCCACAATAAACCATTGTATTTTTGAGTAAGAGCAACCACTTTGTCAGTAATTTCTCGAATCATAGGCTCTTGAGATTCATTTTTGAGATCCAAGGCTGGGCGGACATGTAATACACCTGCGTCAACATGGCCAAACATGCCATATTGAACATGATAACTGTCAAGCACAGCACGAAACTCCATGATGAAATCCGCGAGATTCTCTGGTGGTACCGCCGTATCTTCTACAAAAGGAATGGGGCGTTTATCCCCTTTAGCATTGCCTAATAAGCCAACGGATTTTTTCCGCATAGCCCACAGTTTGTTGACGTTTTCATGCCCCATGGCGATGGTGTAACCTAGGGCGCTACTGCCACCTGATTTTGCTAGGATATCTAGAGCATCAGTAAGAATCTTAACTTTTTCGGTGACGTCTTGCTCGTCGTCGCCCGTATATTCCACTAGGTTAATGCCTTGGATGTTTTCTCCTGTGTGTTGAGGAAAAAACTCGGAGACGGAATTCCAAATGCTGTCACCTTTTGCAAGGCCTAACACTTTAGAGTCGACGGTTTCGATGGACGTAGGTTTAGCTGCAAGTAATTTGCGCGCATGACGCAACGAGCCTTCAAAACTGTCATAGCGAATATTCACTAAAGCTGCATGCGTAGGAATAGTAAGAAGGTTTACTTTTGCTTCGACAATAAATCCCAATGTGCCTTCTGATCCGCACAACACAGAATTCATATTGAAACGTCCGTCTTCGGTACGTATATGCGCTAAATCATAGCCTGTTAAACAACGGTTCAACGCAGGAAAAGAGTCCTTTATTTCTTGAGCTTTACTTTTTTGGATTGAATCAACGATACGGTGAGCATGGGCAGAATAGTCGCTGCCGCTTTGAATTTTAGCCAGCGAATCATCATTAATGGGGGAAGAGTCAAGCAGGTAACCATCCAATAATACCGTTTTAAGTGATAAAACATGGTCACGCGTTTTTCCGTACATTACGGAGCCTTGTCCGCTGGCATCGGTATTTATCATGCCGCCAATGGTAGCTCGGTTGCTGGTTGATAACTCGGGGGCAAAAAACAATCCATGAGGTTTGATGGCTTTGTTAAGCTGATCTTTTACCACCCCAGCTTCGACCCGAGCCCAACCCTCTTCTGTATTGATTTCCAATATATGATTCATGTGCTTGGATAAATCTACCACCAAACCATCCGTCAGTGATTGACCATTGGTTCCTGTGCCGCCACCTCTAGGACTTAATACAATATCTTGAAATTCTTCTTGATTTGACAGGCTAACCAGTAATTGGATGTCTTGAATGTTTTTAGGGTAAATAACCCCTTGAGGCAAAATCTGGTAGATAGAGTTGTCGGTTGAATGAACCACGCGGTTAGCATAATCAGGGTTGGTATCCCCTAAAAATCCTGAGGCTTTCAGGCGTTCGATGAAAGAAAGGTATTTAGCCTGAATTGGCGAGACTTCAGAAAGCCTTGGAATCATGTTTCATCTCCACAAATGATGAGTGCGCAGATTTTAACAAAGAAACGAGCAATAAAGTGATATTTATCAGACGAAAAAAACGATTAGCAATACGTAAAAATATCATGATCTAGATAAGTCAAAAGAGAGCGTTGCTAACTCAGTCAATGAGAATGCTCATAGCAATTAATATGTTACTCTTACGCTATTAAAGGCTTCTCATACGATTAGGTTTATTTGTGTCCTTCATCCAGCCGATCATTTTATCGTCATCATGCCAACATTCGCTTCATCATCGTTACGAACTGAGTATCTACCGTGGAGACTGTGAACATCCACATGCACCTGGTAACAAATGGCACAAGCTTCAACACCATCTTACTGAAGCAAAAAAACAGCAAGCGAGTGTTATTGCAACTTTTGGAGGGCCTTTTTCAAATCACCTCCATGCTTTTGGTTCGACACTAAAATCCATACCATTCAAAGCGGTAGCGGTCGTTCGAGGAGAACTACAGCCTAAGTTAACACCGACATTAATAGATATGGTGAATAACGGTGTTGAGTTATGGCCTTCGTCTCGATCGGATTATCGACTAGGTGCGTCCTCTGACGTAACTCATACTATTAATATGCTCTACGACAATGTTTACTGGATTCCGGAAGGCGGTGGTGGTCTGCTGGGCACATTAGGGTGTCGAGATTGGGCCGGAGACATTAGCAATATGGATGATGAATATGACGCATGGGTAGTATCAGCAGGAACAGGAACAACAGCAGCAGGTTTATTGGCTCATCATCAAACACCTGATTTACACGTTTTTAGTGCATTAAAAGGCGCACAAAATCAGAGGGATTTTATTGTTGATCAAGCGCAACAAATAAACGCCGCTGAGCTCTCTCAATCGATGGCTATTCAAAAGCCGCTTTCAGAAAAATTATTTTTCCATTCCCATTGTCATGAAGGTGGTTACGCAAAACAAAGTCCCGCGTTAAAAAAGTTCATATACGAATTTGCTAAAAATAACTCTGATAGTCCGTTGGATCCCGTTTATACCTGCAAAAGTATGTATGCCGTATTCACAGCGATGGAAGAAGGTACTTGGCCCTATCGACGTACATTATTTATCCATACTGGAGGATTACAAGGCTGGCGAGGCTATCCATTAAGCAGTAATCCTTTTGTCCTGCCTTAACGAGATGGCGACAGCCAGCTTCTTCATGTTAAAGTTGGCTCAATTATGTAAAACTCACTTTAATAATAAAACCCGTTTTGAAAACACGTTAGTGGGTTGTTTTGTTACATCGACAGACGAGAAGAGAATGACGCATGAGTCTTTTTAGACGTGTTGGTATTATTGCTCGATTAGATAAACCTCAGATCCTTGATACGGTCAAGAAGCTGATGGAATACCTCCAAGAAAAGGATGTTGCGCCAGTACTTGAGGACCAGTTAGCGGCAATGATGCCCGGTATCAAAGTCGACTCTGCGCCATTAAAAGAATTAGGTGATCATTGTGATATGGTCATGGTAGTAGGCGGCGATGGTAGTTTTCTTGGTGCTGCAAGAGCTATCTGTCATTACGACATCCCTGTTCTGGGTATCAATAGAGGCACATTGGGTTTTCTAACGGATATCTCTCCGCACAATCTAAAAGAAGAATTGGACCCTATTTTTCGTGGTGAATACCAAGAAGAAAAGCGCTTCATGATCGAAGCAAAAATTAAGCGCCAGAACCGACCAAGCGGCGAGGGCATTGCGCTCAATGATTTAGTCCTGCACCCCGGAAAATCCGCTAGAATGATACGTTTTGATTTATTCATCGACGATCAGTTTGTGATGAATCAAAAATCCGATGGTTTAATTGTGGCAACCCCCACGGGCTCAACCGCTTATGCATTATCCGCTGGTGGACCTATTCTATTGCCGAAATTAGATGCACTGGTTTTGGTTCCTATGCACCCGCATACATTGAGTAACCGACCAATAGTGATTGATGCTAACGCGCGAATTAGGATTGTAGTCTGTGAATCCAACCTTACTTATCCCAGTGTTAGTTGTGATGGTCAGCTTAATATTACTGCCGCACCAGGTGATGAAATTTACATCACGAAAAAAACGGGTGGCATACGTTTAATACACCCTAGAAACCATGATTTTTATAATGTGTGTCGTGATAAATTAGGTTGGCAATCCAGTTATCGCCCTTAATCCATATTTTGCGGTTAAGGTTTTTATCATCTTAAGAAGGTATCCTCTTTAGGGCTCCATGTATTTTGTTTATCAATTCAAAGAAGCAGAAGACCCTAAGGGGTTAACCCAAGCCTTATGGCACCATAAGGTGGCTCATCAAATTATTTCTGAACAAGGTCATAATGAGTTGTGGGTGTTGGACCCAAGCCAGCGTCCGACTGTTGATCAGCTTATGGCCATTTGGAAGGATGACCCATCTTTGTTAGAACAAACTCGTCCTGTGCTTACATCTAGCTCGGTTTCGAAAAGTCGCATCTTTACTCAACTTACGTTAGCGCCTGTTACAGCAGGGCTATTGATCGTCACTTTGCTTGTTGCTGTGGTCACCAAACTTGGCTCAGACCTCACTATGGTTGGCTACTTGTCTATTACGCCATTCGATATAAAGAATGGTCATATTTATTTTTATACTCTGTCTGAAGTTTTTTCTAAAGGTGAATACTGGCGCCTTTTTACGCCCACGCTGCTGCACTTTAGTGTGCTTCATATTGTCTTTAACACCTTATGGATTTGGGACATTGGTAGAAGAATTGAGCGTCAACTAGGCTCTATTCTTTGGAGTGTTGGCGTCTTAATTATTGCTATCATGAGCAACGCTTTACAGTACGAAATAAGTGGCTATCCTCTTTTTGGAGGCTTATCTGGCGTGGTCTATGGTGTGATTGGTTTTGCTTGGTTATTGCCACTTTTAAATAAACGTTGGCCTATTATTATTAGTAAGCAATTGATGATCTTTTTTATTGTTTGGTTGGCCGTAGGTTATACTCCTTTTCCCGAAATGTTAGGGCTAGGAAGTATCGCTAATACGGCTCATAGCATTGGATTATTAACCGGTTTAGCGCTGGGTGTTGTCTATTGGGTCGCAACCAAGCATCGTCAACGTTAATTGAACAGCTATCTGTTTGAATACAAAGAGAAATAAAATGAATTTTAAAGAAATGATCGACAATATGTCGCCAGAAGTATACGTGAAATTAAAGCAGGCCGTTGAACTCGGGAAATGGCCTAATGGCGTGCGTTTAACACCAGATCAAACAGAGTTGTGTCTACAAGCCGTTATTACCTACGATTACAGCAATAAAGAGGAAAAAGATCGAGTAGGCTACATCGAGACTAAAGGCCACAAAGGCAGAGATGCTAAAAAGCCAAACGACGAGCATGACACCATTAAGTGGATAGGTGATGGTCCTGAGGGGCAGGCTTGATGTTACAAGGTAACCTTAAAAAAATGTCGACGGAAGTACATGACGGTCAAGTTTACTATTATCTTGATTTGGGCCGCGATCGAGTCACAGTTAATGATCTTCTTTCCAAAAAAATATCGTTATATCTTGATGGCACCATCCATTGTACTCATTGTGGAAAAGTCACTAAAAAATCATTCAGCCAAGGCTTTTGTTTTAACTGTTTTAGAAAGTTAGCGGCTTGTGATGTTTGTATCATGAGCCCAGAAAAATGCCATTTTCATTTAGGAACCTGTCGTGAACCTGAATGGGCAGAGCAGTATTGCATGCAAAGTCATTATGTTTATTTGGCCAATTCTTCAGCTTTAAAAGTCGGTATTACTCGCGGCGATCAATTGCCAACCAGATGGATAGATCAAGGAGCCACGCAAGCACGAGCCTTATTTCGAGTTCAAAACCGAAGAATGTCTGGTTTGGTTGAAACCTTATTCAAATCGGAAGTGGCTGACAAAACAAATTGGCGCAATATGCTCAAGGGGATTTCTCTCGAGATGGATCTTGAGTTTGAACAGGAGCGCTTAATTGGTCAATTATATGAAGGTCTTGATTCCCTTCAGCGTGAGTTCGGGCTGCAATCCATTACCGATTTATCGGACGAGAATGAAACCCACGAATTTATTTACCCCGTTTTAGAATACCCGACCAAAGTCACCAGCATTAATGCAGAAAAAACGCCATGTATTGAAGGTACTTTGATGGGAATAAAAGGCCAGTATTGGATACTCGATACCGGCGTGATAAATATTCGTAAGTACACAGGCTATCAAGCGACATTGACATTTTAGGAGAGAACACATGAAAGAGAGTCAACCTTCAGCGATTTTTTTAAAAGACTATAAAGTTCCTCCTTTTCTAATTGATAAAACCGAACTGACATTTGATCTAGATGAAGCGACGACAATCGTGACGTCACGGTTGCACATGCGACGTAATCCTGCGTTTGGAAAATCGACAGCGCCACTCGTTCTAGACGGTGGTGAAGATGTGAAGTTGATCGGTGTCGCCATGGATGATTATTCATTGCCACCTGAAGAATACAGAATCAGCGAAGGCAAACTGATTATTACGGCCACCGCAGATAAGTTTGTTTTTACCTGTGAAACCTTACTTGAACCACAAAATAATACCCGCCTTGAAGGACTATACCGCTCATCTTCTATGTTTTGTACTCAATGTGAAGCGGAAGGTTTTCGTCACATAACTTACTATTTAGATCGCCCAGATGTGATGTCTGTATTCACGACCACGATTATTGCAGACGAATCACGCTATCCTGTTTTGTTGTCTAACGGCAATGAAGTTGAGCGTAGTAAGACAGACGACGGAAAAACGCTTGTTGTATGGCATGACCCTTTCCCTAAACCCGCTTATCTTTTTGCTTTAGTCGCTGGTGATCTTGCAGTAAAAAACGATGTATTTACAACGCAAAGTAAACGCGATGTAAAGCTACAGATTTTCACTGAGACCCATAATATCGACAAAGTGGGTTACGCTATGGAAGCGCTTAAGCGTTCTATGCGTTGGGATGAAGAGGCTTATGGTCGTGAGTACGATTTAGATATTTTTATGATCGTTGCGGTCGATGATTTCAATATGGGTGCGATGGAGAATAAAGGGTTAAACATATTTAACTCTTCTTGTTTGTTAGCGAGCCCAGAAACAACAACAGACGACAGTTACCTTCGTGTAGAAGCCATTGTCGCTCATGAATATTTCCATAACTGGTCTGGTAATCGTGTTACTTGCCGAGATTGGTTTCAGTTAAGTTTGAAAGAAGGTTTTACCGTTTTCCGTGATCAAACTTTCTCAGCCGATATGCATTCAGAAACCGTCAAAAGGGTGGAAGATGTTTCCTTCCTTAAAACGGCGCAGTTTGCTGAAGATGCAGGTCCTATGGCGCACCCAGTACGTCCAGCGTCGTTTATTGAAATTTCAAATTTTTATACGCTAACAGTGTATGAGAAGGGCGCTGAAATAGTGCGTATGATCCATACTTTGTTGGGAAAAGAGGAATTCCGCGCTGGGTCTGATCTGTACTTTAACCGTCATGATGGGCAAGCCGTGACCTGTGATGACTTTGTTGCCGCGATGCAAGATGCTTCTGGTGTTGACCTTACTCAATTCAAGCGCTGGTATTCTCAAGCGGGTACACCGATTGTAACGGTGACGGATACGTTTGATGCAGAAACTGGCATTTATCGTTTGACAATGAAGCAAGATACGCCAGCAACGCCGGGCCAACCAACCAAGCTACCATTGCATATTCCTATACGTGTTGGTTTATTGGATGAGTTGGGGAACGCGTTATCAGCAACAGTCGACAATGTGAATTCAGAAGATCATGTTTTACATTTAATTTCTAATGAACAAGTATTCGAGTTTGCCGGACTGACAGCGCGTCCTGTACCGTCTTTATTACGAGGTTTTTCCGCTCCCGTCAAACTTCGATATGACTATGCCCCAGCAAACTTATTGCTATTGATGTCGGCTGATTCTGATGGTTTCAATCGTTGGAGTGCTGCGCAACAATTGGCCGTTAATGAGTTAAATACGTTGATCAAGCAATCGATTGACGGTGAAACTTTATCGGTGAATTCTCAGTTAGCACATGGCTTTAAAGCATTATTAAGTGATGCAAGTTTAGATCCTGCGATGGTGGCGTTAGTGCTGGCTTTACCAAGCCAGGCGTACCTTTCAGAGTTGGCAAATCCTATTTACCCTGCGGCAATTAAACAAGCACGCCAATATTTAAAAGCTCAGCTAGCAAATACGTTGGCCGAAGACTTTGAACGCGTTTATCGAGAGCACAGTATTTCAGGTGAGTACCAGGCGACAGCTGAAGACATCGCACATCGGTCGCTGAAAAATATGGCCTTATCTTACTGGGTTGAAACAAAAGATGAGACTGCTCATCGAATTGTTTCAGAGCAATTCCAGTCGGCTAATAACATGACAGATCAGTTTTCCGCGCTGTCCATCGCCGTGAATTCACAACATGAAAAGGCGGCCGAGTTATTGGCTGCTTTTTATGAGCAATGGAAAGATGAGCCTTTAGTGGTCAATAAATGGTTAATGCTGACCGCGAGTCAAGAACACGATGCGGCATTGGCAACGGTGAAAGGGTTAATGGAACATCCTGCTTTTGATCTAAAAAATCCTAATAAAGTACGCTCTGTATTAGGTGGGTTTGGTCAAAGTATGTCTGGCTTCCATAAAGAGGATGGGAGTGGTTATCGCTTTTTGGCCGATCAGATTATCTTATTAAATAAGAGAAATCCGCAAATTGCTTCCAGACTTTGCACACCTCTAACACGATGGAAGAAACTACAGCCGGAATTAAGTGTAAAAATGAAAGCGGAACTGGAACGTATTCTGTCGGAAGAGTTATCTAAAGATGTTTATGAGGTTGTCTCTAAAAGTCTTGCTTAAATAATCCCGTACTTAATACACCTAAGGCCCTCTAAGAACTTTTCCTAGAGGGCCTTTTTGTGACCTTATAATAATCACTCATGAGAAGATCTTTACTGGTTCTTTGCATTCCATACTCAAATCTGGCATAAGAGAGGTAACCTATTGTCGACCTTGAGTTTATTAAGGAGCGAAAAATGAAAGTCCGTTCAAAGATTTTAATTCCTGTTACTTTGGGCCTAATGATGTCTGCTTGCAGTACATCCTCCAGCCAACAGACATCGTCTGTGATTGTGCCAGAAGTTAGTAATACCGATACATCGCCTCAAAGCCCTATTGTTAGTGCAAGTAATAGCGAGTTAGATAAGGGAATAGCCTCAAAACAAGTGCTTATAGAATCTCTCCAGCGACAACTTGCTGACAATGAAAGACAGCTGTCGTTTCTTAACCTGTCTCTTAATGAGAAGGACAGGGCTATAGCGGATTTACAAAAATCTTCGTCCAACGCAGAATCGTTAGCCGCATTAGAAGAGCAGAAAAAATCGCGAGAAACGCTAGAATCACGTTATGCTGCATTAAAGCTGGATAACGATTTACTGACTCGTCGTATCAATCAACTAGAAAATGAAAATACCTCATTAAAGCAGCAGGTTTCTAGTTTAGAATCTATGCCTACATCACAAGATGGCTTTAAGCAAAGTTACCTTACTCTATTGAGTGAGAATACCGAGTTACAAAATAAATACGCCAATTTAGAAGCTGACAATAAAGCGAATCAAAAACAACTTTCTATGTTGAAAAAAGAAAACTTGATACTGGGTGGTGCATTGTCTGATGCAAGAGCTCAGCACCAAGTCTTGTGGGATGAAATTCGCTCCTTACGAGATGATTCAGATCAAATGAATACATCAATTCAACCTTTGGATTCAAGCTCACTATCGGAAACCAACCCCGTTTTTGATTACGCTCGTGAAAATACGCAAATTCGAATGGACTTAGCAAATCTACAGAAGCAGGTTGCAGAGCAGAAACTGATCATTGAAGAATATCAAAGTGATGTTTTAAAACTAGAGTCGGCGCTTGATGAAGGTGCTGACTATGAAGCGCGCTGGAAAGAGCTTGACGATAAACTGGCTCAAGCTCAGCAAGACAATGTGGCATTGTCGTCTCAACTTAATGCCGCTGGTGCAGAGCTCGCTGCAAGCCAAACTGAACTGAGTGCACTGTCTGCTCGACTTGGCACTACTAAACAGATGTTAGAGTCGAAAGAAAACAATGACATTTCGTTAGCGGCTGCGATAGAGTCTTTCCAATTGCAGTTGAGCTCGACTCTGCAGAATGTGACGTGGCAGCTTCCTAATGAAATAGCGTTGCATAACAACTTTGAAATTTTAGTGTCGGCTGACGTTCAGCCTTCCCTTTCTGGCCAAACTTATCAAGCTGAGCTGGTAACAGACAGTGAAATCAATATGATTAGTGATCGACTAGCAACGGCAGTGGTTCAAGGTGGTCGTTTGCAGTGGCGTTGGCGGGTATCGGGTTTAAATGAAAAGCCGGTAGCGCAACTCAACTTATTTGTCAGTCAGCAAATTAATTTCGAAGACCAATCTATCCAAAGACAGGTTTATCGTGGAAATGAAACTTTATCCTTGATCAATACCAACTTGTTTGAAAAGTATGGCTATTGGGTAGGCGCGATTTTATTGGGCTTGTTGGGTGGTTTTCTTATCGGTCGTCTTAACAAATCGAAAAACACGCTGTAATACTAGAAATACTAGAAATACTAGAAATACTAGAAATACTAGAAATACTAGAAATACTAGAAATGCTTAAATTCTACTAATAAGTGAATAAGTGCGGAACCGTTGGTTCCGCACTGTCTTCCCGTCGAATCATTCAACTCCTCATTACTATTTTTCAACGTCAAAACAATCGCTTTTCGGTATAGTACCTCTGCATATTCTTTTTTGAGGTGGTGAGAGTGGTAAAGTCCGATTCGTATTCTATTATTGAGAAACGACTAGCTGAAAATGTATTAATCCTTGATGGTGCCATGGGCACCATGATCCAAGCGTATAAATTAGAAGAGCAGGATTACCGTGGCGATCGTTTTGAAGATTGGAACAGTGACGTAAAAGGCAATAATGACCTATTGTCCCTGACTCAACCTAAAATCATTAAAGACATTTATTCAGCTTATCTTGCCGCTGGCGCGGACATTATTGAAACCAACACCTTTAACGCCAACTATATTTCCATGCTGGATTACGGCATGGAATCGCTTAGCTACGAGCTTAATTTTGAATCGGCTCGTTTGGCACGTGAAGCCGCAGATGCGTTCACTAGCAAGAATCCAAACAAACCTCGTTTTGTGGCAGGTGCTGTTGGGCCAACCAGCCGTACGTGTACCATTTCACCGGATGTAAATGATCCAGGCTTTCGTAATGTACATTTCGATGAGCTAGTTGAGGCATATACAACAGCGGTCGATGGATTGGTCAAGGGTGGTGTTGATCTTATTCTGATTGAAACCATATTTGATACCTTGAACGCCAAAGCTGCGATTTATGCCGTATTGGACTATTTCGAAAAAACCGGTGTGCGTTATCCCATCATGATTTCTGGCACCATTACCGATGCCTCAGGCCGAACGCTTTCTGGGCAAACGACTGAAGCGTTTTGGAATTCTATTTCGCATGCAAAACCTATTTCCGTCGGATTAAACTGTGCGTTAGGGCCAAAAGAGTTACGCCAATATATAG
Organism: Marinomonas primoryensis; assembly: GCF_013372285.1. Taxonomy (NCBI): domain Bacteria; kingdom Pseudomonadati; phylum Pseudomonadota; class Gammaproteobacteria; order Oceanospirillales; family Oceanospirillaceae; genus Marinomonas; species Marinomonas primoryensis. The sequence continues at coordinate 2,070,238 of NZ_CP054301.1, forward strand.
AAGAGCTATCTCGTATTGCTGACACCCATGTGTCAGCTCACCCCAATGCTGGCTTGCCAAATGCTTTTGGTGAATACGACGAATCACCTGATGAGATGCTTGAAGAAATTCAAGGTTGGGTAGACGCCGGTTTCTTAAACATTATTGGCGGTTGTTGTGGTACGGCGCCAAGTCATATCGAAACGTTTGCAACCGCTTTTGCAGACGCCATACCGCGTGTTATTCCCACTATTGAAAAAGCCTGTCGACTGTCTGGTTTAGAACCTTTTAACATCGATGGCAGTAATTTGTTTGTAAACGTTGGTGAACGAACCAATGTGACTGGTTCTGCCATGTTTAAACGTCTTATTAAAGAGGGCGATTTTGACACGGCATTGAGCGTAGCTCGTCAGCAAGTTGAAAACGGCGCACAGATTATCGACATCAACATGGATGAAGGCATGTTGGACTCTCAGGCGGCCATGGAGCGCTTCCTAAAGCTGATCGCGTCGGAGCCTGATATCTCTCGCGTACCAATTATGTTGGACTCATCAAAGTGGGAAATTCTGGAAGCGGGATTGAAGTGGGTTCAGGGTAAAGGCGTTGTGAACTCCATCAGCATGAAGGAAGGCGAAGAAAACTTTAAAGAACAAGCTCGTAAGCTAATGAAATACGGTGCAGCAGTTATCGTCATGGCGTTTGATAGTGACGGTCAGGCAGATACTCGTGCGCGTAAAATAGAAATTTGTCGTCGCTCATACCATATTCTGGTAGACGAAGTTGGTTTTCCACCAGAAGACATTATTTTCGACCCAAATATTTTTGCGATTGCCACAGGCATTGAAGAGCACAATCGCTATGCATTAGATTTTATCGAGGCTACCGGCGACATTACTCGGGAATTGCCTTACGCCAAAGTGTCTGGTGGCGTGTCGAATGTGTCTTTTTCATTCCGTGGAAACAATCCTGTACGTGAAGCCATTCACACCGTGTTTCTCTATCATGCCATCCAGCAAGGCATGACAATGGGGATTGTGAATGCAGGGCAATTGGCCTTGTATGAAGACATTCCAATTAAACTTAGAAATGCCGTTGAAGATGCCGTGCTTAACCGCACGCCAGATGCAACGGACAACTTGCTTGCTATGGCGGGTGAGTTCGCAGGAACAGGTGAAGTAGCCGAAAAAGAAACACAAGAATGGCGTAGCTTGCCGGTCTCAGAGCGCTTAAGTCATGCACTTGTTAAAGGTATTACCGACTTTATTGATGAAGATACAGAAGAGGCCCGTTTAGCCTTTGATCGACCATTGGAGGTTATCGAAGGGCCTTTAATGGATGGTATGAGTATTGTTGGTGATTTGTTTGGCGCAGGTAAAATGTTCTTACCTCAAGTCGTAAAATCTGCTCGGGTAATGAAAAAAGCAGTGGCGTTTTTGATGCCGTATATCGAAGAAGAAAAAGCACGCAACATGGACACAGGATCATCAAGCAATGGCAAAATAGTCATGGCAACGGTGAAAGGCGATGTTCACGACATTGGTAAAAATATTGTTGGGGTTGTGTTGCAGTGTAACAACTTTGAAGTCATCGATTTGGGCGTTATGGTGCCAGCTGAGAAAATTTTGCGTACAGCAAAAGAAGTAGGCGCTGACATGATCGGGTTGTCTGGTCTGATTACGCCGTCTCTTGATGAGATGGTTCATGTAGCCAAAGAAATGGAGCGTCAAGGTTTTGAATTACCCGTTATGATAGGCGGTGCAACCACGTCGAAAGCACATACCGCTGTCAAAATTGAACAAAATTACAAACGTAATCAAGTCGTTCATGTGACCAATGCATCGCGTAGTGTTGGTGTAGCAAGTGCGTTACTAAGCAAAGACAAGGAGCGTCGTCAAAAATTCGTAGACGAGATAAAAGCAGATTATGAAAAAACGCGTATCCGTTATAAAGATCGAGTCAAGGCTGGCCGTCGCGTTTCTTTAAGTAAGGCGCGTTTAAACAAAGCACCCATCGAGTTTTCTGGGGCTATTGTGACACCGAAAAAAGTGGGCTTGACTGTGCTCACTGAAAAAGATATCGATTTCGAGGTTGTCAAAAAATACATTGATTGGACGCCGTTTTTCCAAACATGGGAATTGGCCGGAGCTTATCCTCGCATTCTTACGGACGCAGTTGTTGGGGTTGAAGCGACCCGTGTTTTTGCCGATGCCCTGGAAATGCTTGATGAAGTGATTGCAACGAAATGTTTGCAAGCTCGAGCGGTTGTGGGTGTGTTTCCTGCAAACCAAGTGAACGACGATGACATCGAACTTTATGCGGATGAATCTCGCACCGAAGTTATTGAAAAATTATCATTTCTACGCATCCAAAATGAACTTACGGCGCCAGGAAAATACAATCATAGCTTGTCTGACTTCGTTGCGCCAAAAGACAGTGGTGTTGCGGATTATATGGGTGCATTTGCGTGTGCTGCTGGCTTTGGCATTGATCCCCTTGTGGCTAAATATGAAGCGGATTATGACGATTATAACTCCATCATGATTAAAGCTGTGGCAGATCGTTTGGCTGAAGCAACTGCAGAATATTTACATGAGAAAGTTCGTAAAGAAATTTGGGGTTACGCTGCGGCAGAAGACCTGACTAATGAGCAGTTAATTAAAGAAAAATACCAAGGGATTCGTCCAGCTCCTGGCTATCCTGCTTGTCCGGATCACACTGAAAAAGCAAAACTGTGGACACTTTTAGATGTTAAAAACAACATCGATATGGACATTACTGAAAGCTTTGCCATGTTACCCACCGCAGCCGTTAGTGGCTGGTACTTTGCTCATCCTGATGCAACGTATTTTGGTGTCGGCAAAATTGGTCCTGATCAAGTAGACAGTTATGCTGAGCGTAAAGGAATGAGTAAAGACGATGCAGAGCGCTGGTTGGCACCAAATCTTGGTTACGATCCAGAAGACGACCGAGTCTGATTTTTCACCCAGTCCGTACGTATCATTATACGGATTGGGTACTCTTACCTCGATTGGGACTCGTACTATTTATTAAGGAAATTCTCATGGCAAAAACCATTAAAGACCCAGATCAGCATAAACAACGTATGCAAGCTATCAAGTCGCATGTCGATAAACGCATTGCAAAAGCACAAGAAGATAAAGGTACATTTGTGCTTCTGACGGGAAATGGCAAAGGGAAATCGAGTTCCGCATTGGGTATGGTGGCACGAGCTTTGGGTCATGGTATGAAGGTCGGCGTAGTGCAATTCTTAAAAGGTGAATGGAATACGGGGGAGATCGATTTTTTCAAACAACAAGAAAATGTCCAGTGGGAAATTATGCCGGCTGGTTTTACTTGGGAAACACAGAATCGTGAATCAGATATTATTTCTTCAATGCAGGCATGGAAAAAAGCAGAGATTATGCTGGCAGACCCAAGCATTGATCTAGTTGTTCTTGATGAATTAACCTATTTGCTACATTACGAGTATTTGAATGAAGATGATGTGCTTAAGGCTTTAATGCAACGTCCTGATTATCAACATCTTGTTGTGACGGGTCGAGGGGCATCTGATCCACTGATTGAATTGGCAGATACAGTGAGTGAAATCAAAGAAATTAAGCATGCTTTTAAACGCGGTATTAAGGCTCAGAAAGGGTTAGAGTTCTAATTCTTTGGCGTTATATCATTTATGTTGTTGGTTTTTATAAATAAATACTATATAAAACATTGTTCTTATTTTTAATCAAATAGAGGTTTTTATGGCTACCATTGAACGCATGGAAGTAGGGCAGCGTATGAGTCGTATCGTTAAACATAACGAAACGATTTACCTTTGTGGTCAAGTTGGTGCAGATGCCAATGCTGGCATTGTAGAACAAACTCAAACAATGCTGGATAAAGTAGACTCTTTGTTAGATCAAGCAGCATCAGATAAAGCCAATATTCTATCTGCAACTATCTACATTCGTGACATGAAAGATTTTGCGGCTATGAATGCTGTTTGGGATGCTTGGATCCCTGAAGGTTGTGCACCAGCTCGAGCTTGTATTGAAGCGAAAATGGCAAGACCAGAGTTATTAGTCGAAATTTCGGTTGTTGCAGCGCCGAAGTAATACACTGCGAAGTAAGTTGGCACTTTCTTGTCAACTTACTCTTCTCGCACCATACTAGTCTTCTTTAACCACTACATCATTTTCAACCAGTGAATTACTCAATACCCGAATCGTTCTGGCCATATCTCGCGATAAATTCATCAGTAATATGCCAAAATCAAAAGGGTATTTGTCATGAAGGTCACTAAATAATTGGCTTGAAATTTCAAGTAACAAACAGTCTTCTAAGGCGTATAGGTTACCAACGCGTTCATGCAGGGCTATCATGGAGACAAAGCCAATAGCTTCTCCGAATTGAATGGTGCGGGTTCGTGTCTTTTTTTCGTCGTGTTGTTTATAAAAGTCCAGAGTTCCATAAAGTACAGTATGGAAACTAGTACCTTTACTGCCGTAAGTAAATATTTCATCCCCTTTACTGGCTTGATGTAACACGCCATTTTCCAATAAAAACATGATGGAAGAATCTGACAAGGCGCCAAATATTGAGCCTTCTTTCAAATGTGAAGAAGATATGTCGTACTGTGTGTTTTTTGCTAAGACGGTTTTCATTTTCGTCTCCGTCGCTGTGGGTCTCTTAATATATCATCGGCTATAAAACACATTTCTAAATAGCCAAGCTTATTATTTTAGTTTTAGGCCCATTTTAATAAGAGTAGTAGTGGCGTTTTGTATTCTCTAGTAACACTTATGAGCCTCTATGTAACAGTAAGTTCACGTTTTTTTATGTAATTATTACTTTCTCCCTTAAAGAGTCCACGCAATCTGTGCGATAATGCGCCACATCATCTTTGCTCTGAGGGTTTAACCCACTAGTAAGAGCATAACAACTTACCTCATGATAAACGGAAGAATACTTTGTTAACGACGGCCAACATCACCATGCAATTTGGTGCAAAACCTCTTTTTGAAAATGTCTCTGTTAAGTTTGGAGAAGGCAAGCGCTATGGTCTTATTGGCGCAAATGGGTGTGGTAAATCTACCTTTATGAAAATCCTCGGTGGCGACTTAGAGCCAAGCTCAGGGAATGTTTCTAAAGATCCAAACGAGCGCCTAGGTAAATTGAAACAGGACCAATTCGCTTACGAAGAGTATTCCGTTATTGATACAGTAATCATGGGGCATACTGAACTTTGGGCGATTAGAGCTGAAAAAGATGCAATTTATGCCAATCCAGAAATGACCGAAGCTGACGGTCTGCGCGCTGGTGATCTGGAAGCAGAGTTTGCAGAAATGGATGGCTACACAGCTGACGCTCGTGCAGGCGAACTTCTGCTCGGTGTCGGAATTGCAACAGAACAACATTACGGATTAATGAGCGAAGTAGCTCCAGGTTTGAAATTACGAGTATTGCTTGCACAGGCGCTGTTTTCAGACCCAGAAATATTACTTCTCGATGAGCCTACCAACAACTTGGATATCAATACCATTCGTTGGTTAGAAGGCGTATTAGTCGACCGTAATTGCACTATGATCATCATTTCCCATGACCGTCACTTTCTAAATTCGGTGTGTACTAACATGGCGGATTTGGATTACGGTGAATTACGTTTATTCTCTGGTAATTATGATGAGTACATGACCGCGTCAACTCAAGCTCGTGAGCGCTTATTGTCTGATAACGCTAAGAAAAAAGCACAAATTAATGAACTTAAATCGTTTGTAAGCCGATTTTCTGCTAACGCATCAAAATCTAAACAAGCCACATCTCGTGCCAAGCAAATTGATAAAATCCAGCTTGAAGATGTAAAACCGTCTAGCCGTCAAAATCCATTCATTCGCTTCGAGCAAGAGAAAAAATTGCACCGCATGGCGGTTCAAATTGAGAATGTTGCAAAATCCTATGATGAGCAGTTATTTAGCGGCTTAAATATGATGGTGGAAGTAGGCGAGCGTATTGCGGTTATCGGTCCAAACGGTATTGGTAAAACCACACTGCTTAAATGTTTAGTAGGGGATACTGAGTTAACCAAAGGTACTGTTAAGTGGTCTGAAAATGCCAACATAGGCTACTATGCCCAAGACCATCACCTTGATTTTGAAAACGATGTTGATCTGATCGAATGGATGGCACAATGGGGTCAAGAGGGCGACGACGAACAAATTATTCGTGGCACCTTGGGTCGTTTACTGTTCTCTCAAAATGATATCAAAAAATCGGTTAAAGTACTGTCTGGTGGTGAGCAAGGTCGTATGTTGTTTGGCAAGATGATGCTTCAAAAACCAAACGTTTTGGTGATGGATGAGCCAACAAACCACATGGACATGGAATCGATTGAGTCTTTGAATTTAGCGCTTGATAACTATCCGGGTACATTGATTTTCGTCAGCCATGACCGTGAGTTTGTTTCTTCTTTGGCGACTCGTATTGTTGAAGTAACAAGTGAAGGCATTGTTGATTTCCACGGAACATACGACGAATATCTGGCTAAGCAAGAATCTTAAGCTAACGCCTTTGTTCTGTTATAAAAAAGGAAGACTTATTGGTCTTCCTTTTTTTGTTCGTAAACAATAATTATTTTTTGCGTCTATCGATATAGCCATCAGGTTCTTGGTATTCAAGTACCTCAACCTTGTCATCAAGGTGTATTCTTCCGGTATTCAACGCAACCATATTAATGCCAAAAGTAATGCCTTTATTGTCTAGAAGGCGAAATTTACCTAAGGTTTTTAATGGTTCACCTTTTGGAAGGCGCTCAGCTGTCGTTGGGTTTAATGTCGTAAAGATGCAGCGAATACAAGGCTTTACGCTCTCGAATTCTACCTCACCAATTTTGATCCGTTTCCAACTGTCTTCTTCGAATGGCTTATTTCCATTAATAACAAGGTTAGGGCGAAACTGTGCCATTTCAATATACTCAGGGCAGGTTCGATTTAGCTCGAGTAAAGACGCTTGTGTGGTTAGCAAGAATGGGTAGCCATCAGCAAAGGCAACAGGCACCTCTGGTCTACGGTTAGTATAGCGTTCTGACTTATCACCAAAATAGATTAATTTAACGGTTTCTCCCACTATTTTACTAAACCAAGTATCCGCCTCTTCCAAAACACGCTGTCCGTTTACCGTATTTTCCCAAACAACAACGTCTTCATATTTGTCTGAGAATGTAGCAGGATCCAAAGTAAGGTTACTTGACATACCTGAGTGAGAGAGTTGCCATACACCACTTTCAGCGGCTTCAGCCACAACCAGTATTAATATAGGGTGTGTTCGAGCCGTCATACATTCACCGTCAGAGTTTACTAACATATACCGGCGATCACCCCATAGACCTGCTTTGTCAACTTGGCTAGTCTCTAATGAAATACCTTTAATAGATTTTATAGGGTATATCACGAGTTCACTAAGGGAGTACGACATGAAAGTTCCTCTTTAATATGAAGTTTCATTATTGCTCAGTAAGACATTCATTCCAATAAAAAAGCCTCAGAATATTATATCCGAGGCTTTCTAATTGTTATTTATAACGCTAATAAATTACAAGTAATAGGAGGCCAAAGGCGGGAAGCCATTAAACTCTACCGCGCTGTATGTTGTCGTGTAAGCGCCAGTAGATAACCAGTACATACGATCACCAATTGCCAAGTTTAGTGGCAAGCCATATTTATAGTTTTCATACATAATGTCGGCACTATCGCACGTTGGTCCAGCAATAATTACTTCTTCTAACTCGCCGCCTTTGTCTACATGGATCGGGTATTTGATTGACTCGTCTAATGTTTCAATTAGGCCAGAGAATTTACCAACATCCGTGTAAACCCAACGGTTCAATGCGGTATGAGATTTACGTGAAATCAACACTACTTCACTGACCAAAACGCCGGCATTAGAAATCAAAGAACGACCTGGCTCAAGAATGACGCGAGGTAAGTCTGTACCAAAATCTTCTTCTAAAAAGCGTGTGATTTCTTCAGCGTAAGTAGAAAGTTCATTCGTACGTGTAATATAGTTAGCAGGGAAACCACCGCCCATATTGATCATTTGAAGCTCAATATTGTCTTCTTCTTTAAGGCGTTCAAAAATCACTTTGACACTAGCGATTGCCGCGTCCCATGCACCAATATCGCGTTGCTGTGAACCCACGTGAAACGAAATGCCATAAGGAATTAGGTCAAGTTCTTTTGCTAATACAAGCAAATCCATAGCCATGTCAGGACGGCAACCGAATTTACGAGAAAGAGGCCAATCTGCTGTAACAGTCCCTTCCGTTAAAATGCGTACATAAACCCGTGACCCTGGTGCTGCTTTCGCAATGTTGCGTAAATCTGCTTCAGAATCAGAAGCGAACATACGGACGCCTTTTTCGTAGAAATAACGAACATCTTTTGCTTTTTTGATCGTGTTGCCATAACTCACACGATCAGGAGAAACACCGCCAATGGCAAGCAATTTATCCAACTCGTAACGTGACGCCACATCAAAATTTGAACCACGATCACGAAGGAGCGTTAGTATTTCTGGTGCTGGGTTGGCTTTGATTGCATAAAAGATATCAGCAACAGGAAAGCCTTTTGTTAGCTCAGTATAGGCTTCGTCGATGATATCGGTATCGATAACAACAAAAGGGGTTTCTTTGTCTTCTGCAAAGGCTTTGAAGCGAGCGAAACGCTCTGGTGTGTAGAAAGAATTAACGTCAATAGACATAAGTTAAGAGCTCCTTAAAGGTACAAACATAAACCGATTATAAGTAAACGCCTTTACCTTCTCCCGTCCTACTTGTGGCTGTTACTTATCCGGCCTTAAGGCCTTAAGCGACTAGCGCAGCAGTTGAAGCGGTGCGGATTATGTTCAGCAATGACGCGGGCGCAATTTAAAACCAAGAGGGCTTTGCGTCAAGTGTTTTTTAACGTTTAATGCAAAAAAAAGAGACTGTTTACAGTCTCTTTTTTTCAGTCCTTTTTTTACATTATTTATTGGCTATTCGTGTCTGAATATAATGCAACCCACTGCCTAATATTAGGGCTGACACAAAATAAAAGCCTTCGCCTGGATTGTTAATCAACGCGGTAAGGCCAGGGCCAGGGCAGTAACCACTTAATCCCCAACCTATCCCAAATAACGAGGAACCTACAACCAATTTTGAATCGATATGACGCAAGTTCGGAACTTGCCACGTTCCGCCCAACAGTGGTTTTAAGCTTTTGTTTTTTATTGCATAGCCAATCATGCCGACGGCAATAGCGCTTGCCATTACAATAAGAAGGGAAGGATTCCAATCACCAAAAACATCTAAAAAACCGATAACAACGGCGGGGTTTGTCATTTCGGAAAATGCTAAACCTAACCCAAATAATAAGCCAGAAACGAGCGTGATAAATGCATACATAATCATTCTCCTAATGTAAGACAGAAACAGTAATGATGGCAGTCAGCATGAAGACGAGAGTTGCCGTAATAGAACGCGGCGATAATCGAGAAATACCACAGACACCATGCCCACTAGTACACCCACCTCCAAGCCTTGTGCCGTAACCAACTAGCAAGCCAGAAATAATCAACAGTAGTGGGCTTCTGCTTTCAGGAAAAGCGACAGTTTGTTCTGTCAATATGCCATAGGCGCTGCCGCCAATAATTAGACCGGTAATAAATAGAAAAGGTAGGAATCGCTCTTTATTGAAGAGAAGTTGTGACAGAATGCCACTGATGCCAATCACTTTTCCTAGGCTAAGAAGGTAGAATGTTGCCGTTGCACCTATTAATAGGCCACCGACTAGGGGGTTAAAGATAGTGTCCATGATTGAGTTCCTCTAATTAATATTAGATTATTCTAATGTAAATTCATAAGGATTGTCTAATATAATTTTCAAAAACACATTGCTGGCGTTATCAATTCATCAGTGTAGAGAGAATTAATGAAGTGTAATGACATTAATGTTACGACTACTTGCATAGTCTTTACCGAATGAGTGGCTGATAACCCATCGTTCACAAGGTATTCTGACTACTGCACAATGGAGATTTAAATGATTAATCTATGGCTAGGCGCCTCAGCCAGTGATGCTCAATATGTTTTCCTCCTACCAAATAAACCTATTTTACCTGATGATGTTGATGAGGTTTTTTTGGCCAAGCCAGACAGTCCAGTGCTGATTGAACTCAATGGTAATCACTGGCGTAAGATATTGACTATAATTGCAAAGCTCATTGTGCAAAATTATCCGGCTTGGCGAGAGTGTCGCGATGTGAATGTATTCAATCAGGTTGGAATTGCATTCTCAGTAGATCAACTGAATGACTACAAAGGCATTTTGTTTGTGGTTGGAAATACGTTTCGAGATCAGCTTCCTGTATCAAAATCAGCAGAGGAAGCTGGTGTAAAACATCGTGCTTATGTGTCGTATCCGTATATATGGTGTCCGTATTTAGATTACCGTCAATTCCCTAATATTTTAATAGAAACTCTTCGTGAGTATATTTTGGAGAAAAAATGCTTAACGCTTTAAAAAGCCTATTCACTATCCCAGTAGAGCAGGGTGAAGAAATATCCTACCAAAAAGCGGTTGCTGCGCTGCTTATGGAAGTTATGTTGGCTGACCATGAAGTAGATGAAAAAGAAGAAGAGGAAATTAAGCTCTTCCTTCGAGAGATCAGCGATTTAGGTGACGATATAGACGTTCTTTACGCCGAAGCACGATCCGGAGTGGACCAAGCGAATGACCTATATCAATTCACTAAAGTCATTAATGATATTGCCACCTTAGAGCAGAAAGCATTGCTGTTAAGAGGCTTATGGCGTGTGGCATTAGCCGACGGTGATATTGATGCGCATGAAGACCATCGTATAAGAAGAATCAGTGAGTTATTACTTATGCCTCATTCCGAATTTATCCAAGCAAAACTCTTCGTGCAGAATGAGCTAAACACTCAATAGTGAATTAAAGTTACTTTTAAATAAAAAAACGCGGCAAAAGCCGCGTTTTTTATGACTGGTCTGACTCTATTTTCTAATTTGATAGAAAATAGACTTAGCCTGCGAAGTTTGCTGCCGCAAATTCCCAGTTAGCTAGTGCCCAGAAACCTTTAAGGTAATCAGGACGAACATTACGGTAATCAATGTAGTAAGCGTGTTCCCAAAGATCCACTGTAATAACGGCAGTTTGGCCACTTGTCATTGGCGTCCCTGCATTACTTGTGTTTACGATCTCTACTGAACCGTCTGTGTTCTTAACTAACCAAGTCCAGCTAGAACCGAAGTTGTTAACCGCTTTGTCATTGAATGCGGTTTGGAATTCTGCGAAAGAGCCCCATTTTGCATTAATGGCATCTGCTAGCGCGCCAGTTGGTTCGCCGCCGCCATTAGGGCTTAAGCTATTCCAAAAGAACGTATGGTTCCAGATTTGAGCTGCGTTATTGAAAACAGGGCCAGCAGGAGCAGATGTAATGATCTCTTCAAGCGTTTTATTTTCGTATTCAGATCCAGGAACCAAGCCATTTAATTTAACAACATACGTGTTGTGATGCTTGCCATAATGATATTCAAGCGTTTCAACAGACATGTGAGGCTCTAGTGCGTCTTTAGCATAAGGAAGAGCGGGTAATTCAAAAGACATTTCAATTCTCCTTGCTTTTAATTAACGAAAAATGCTTGTTATCAAGCAGTTAATGGTGGTTATATAGTAGCACTGAACAACGTAAGATAATATTCTTTAGGATTGTTCTAGAACGATTTTCCATAACTTTTGTTAATAGCGACTATATAAGATTTCCATGCGAAGAGACGATGATGTTGAGATCCCAAGCCTGACTCTGGATCAAGATGAAGTCAGCGATAGAAGACCTAATGCAGCAATACCAAAAGGTCGACCACACCCTTCACCAGCAAGACCTGCTCATGCTCCGAGCGTTGTCCATAAAAGAACAAGTTTGGCTGGTATCTATGTTTTGCTTTTATTAATACTGTCGGCATCCGCTGGCGCTGGCTATTGGTTATGGCAACAAAACATGCAGCTTCGTAATGAACTTTACGGAGCAAAAAGTGAGATTCAAAATTTAGACCATCAATTACTTGCTGCTGATGTGTCTGCCAATGAACAAGGTGTGACTTTAGAAGAAACACTTAAAAATCACGAAAGCGAAATCCGCAAACTGTGGGGCGTTGCTTACGATACAAACAGAAAATCCATTACCAGCAACAACACTTCTATAGATGAGTTGGAAAAAAAGCTTTCTTCAATGCGTAATACCATGTCAACTCAATCTAAACGCATAGCCATTCAAGCTGAAACCTTTAATGAGATTGAGGCGGGTTATAATAAGCTTGTTCCTGCGGTTGCATTGATCGATGAAACGGTAAAGGTGATTAGTACTAAGCAAGAAAGCAATACAAAGCAACTGCAATCGTTTGAGAAGTTGCTAGCGGTTCAAAAAGGCCAAAATGAAGCACAGACCTTGAGCCTAGAGCAGGTTTCACAGGATTTATCGGCACTTCAGAAAAAGATAAAGACGCTTGAAAAGCAAACTCTAGACACAAATTCTTCTGATGTATCTACTATTCAACAAACATTGGTAAAACATCAAGACGCTATTAATTCTAGTGATGAATTTAGAATGCAAGTAAACGGTGAAATCATTCGCCTACGTAAGCAAATAAACCAACTAATGTTAGAGCAGCAATTTAACTCGCAATAACGAGGTTGAAACTAAAAAAAGGCCGATTGATTCGGCCTTTTTTTGTATCTAATAAAAAAGAGCGTTTATCCTATCTTTTGCTTTTCTATACAGACTCTAGCTATGTAGGTTTTTAAATATGCATATGCCACTAAAATCTAAAGAGCGTAGTTCTTATAACTTAAAGGCATGCTATAGTTTATGAAAATGCTGAAGCCTTACAACAGAGATGGGAAATTATGACAGAGGCAAGATTAACTCACTTAAAACAGTTAGAAGCGGAAAGTATTCACATCATTCGTGAAGTCGCTGCCGAATTTGACAATCCAGTAATGCTTTATTCTATTGGTAAAGACTCAGCGGTTATGCTGCATCTTGCCATGAAAGCCTTCTATCCTGGGAAGCCGCCTTTTCCGCTTATGCATGTGGATACTGGCTGGAAGTTTAAAGAGATGATTAGCTTTCGTGACGAGTTAGTTGCCAAGCTGGGTTTAGAACTTATTGTCCATCAAAACCAAGAAGGGATTGATCAAGGCATTGGTCCATTTACTCATGGCAGTTCAAAACATACTGATGTAATGAAAACCCAGGGCTTAAAGCAGGCATTAGATAAGTATGGTTTTGATGCTGCATTTGGTGGTGCTCGTCGTGACGAAGAGAAATCTCGTGCCAAAGAACGTGTATATTCTTTCCGTGATAAGCAACACCGTTGGGACCCTAAAAATCAGCGCCCTGAGCTATGGAATATCTACAATGGTAAAGTAAATAAAGGCGAAAGCATTCGTGTTTTCCCATTATCAAACTGGACTGAGTTAGATATTTGGCAATATATTTACTTAGAAAGCATCCCAATTGTTCCTCTTTACTTCTCTGCAAAGCGTCCTGTTGTTGAGCGTGATGGTACGTTAATCATGGTTGATGATGAGCGCATGCCACTAAACGGCGAAGTCCCTGAAATGAAGTCGGTTCGCTTCCGTACTCTTGGTTGTTACCCGCTAACGGGAGCAGTCGAGTCTGAAGCTGCGTCCTTGCCTGAAATCATTCAGGAAATGCTGCTCACAACAAGCTCGGAGCGCCAAGGGCGAATGATTGACCATGATTCTTCGGGATCAATGGAAGAGAAAAAGAAACAAGGCTATTTCTAAGTTTGGAGTAAATAATGTCTCATCAATCAGAATTGATCAGCCAAGATATCCTCGGCTATCTGAAGCAACATGAAGAAAAAGATCTACTGCGTCTCCTAACTTGTGGCAACGTAGATGATGGTAAAAGCACACTAATTGGTCGTTTGCTACATGACTCAAAGTTGATCTATGAAGATCACTTAGATGCCGTTAAGCGTGACAGTAAAAAATCTGGTACACAAGGCGAAGAAATTGATTTGGCTCTGCTTGTAGATGGCCTTCAAGCTGAGCGAGAGCAGGGCATTACTATTGATGTGGCCTACCGTTATTTCTCCACTGAAAAACGTAAGTTCATCATTGCCGATACCCCTGGGCATGAACAATACACACGTAACATGGCAACCGGCGCCTCTACCTGTGACCTTGCGATTATTTTGATTGATGCCCGTTACGGCGTGCAAACACAAACGCGTCGTCATTCCTACATAGCGGCGTTACTTGGCATCAAGCATGTGGTGGTGGCAATAAATAAAATGGATTTGGTTGATTTTTCTGAGCAAAAATACAATGAAATTCAAACCGACTATCTAGCTTTTGCAGATCAGCTTGGTGATCGTAAACCACAAGATATTCAGTTTGTTCCTTTGTCTGCTTTGCGCGGCGATAACGTCGTTAACGTTTCTGAAAGTATGCCTTGGTACACAGGCTTACCTTTGATGGCGATCCTGGAAACCGTTCAGATTAATCGTGACGTGAAACGAGATTCATTCAGACTTCCTGTTCAGTACGTTAACCGTCCGAACCTAGATTTCCGTGGTTTCTCTGGCACCATTGTAGCGGGTGCTGTTAAGCCAGGTGATGAAATCATCGCCTTGCCTTCTGGTAAAAAATCAAAAGTTGCTAAAATAGTGACTTATGATGGCAACCTTGAATCTGCTAAAGCTGGTCAAGCGGTTACCATTACACTAGAAGATGAAATCGATATCAGTCGTGGTGATATGCTTTCACACCCTGATCAAGAGCCGCTGATTGCCTCAACACTTCGAGCTTCCGTTGTTTGGATGGCAGACCAACCATTGGTTCCGGGCAAGTTGTATGATTTCAAGCTTGGTACTCAAACGGTTCCAGGTAAAGTACATCATTTTAATCATCGCATTGATGTAAATACCCTTGAGCAGAGTGATATCGATTCCCTTGAATTAAACGGTATTGGTGATTGCGTTATTCAATTTGATGCACCTGTCGCGTTTGATGAATATCAAAACAGCCGTTTAACTGGTGCACTAGTCATTATTGATCGATTGACCAATGTCACCGTTGGTGCAGGCATGGTAGAAGAAGCAGTTGCTGAACTAGACAGTGACTCAATAGTCAGTGCAGAAGATCGTGCAGCACGCCTCGGCCAAAAGCCGGCCGTCATTGCATTATCTTCTGATGTTTTAGCGAAAGCCGATGCACTAGAAAGAATGTTATTGCGTCAAGGTATTGTGGTGTTGGTGAAAGCGGATGCAACAGATCAAGAAGCCAAATTACTTCGTCAAACAGGTGTTACATTTTTAGTGTCCGATGCGTCTATTGCTGACTCTGAAATTGTTGAAACAGTGCTTGATGATGTGGTTGATCTGATTATCGAAAGCGTTCGCTTATAATATAGGTTCAATGTTCTATAGCATAAAAAAACCAGCTCGTGAGGCTGGTTTTTTTTATGCTATAAATTCTATCGGTTTACTGTTTATTCTTCAGCATCGTTACGCTTTTCAATTTTATGCTCATCTTCGTTAATGCCAAGCTTCCAGTAACTGGAAATATAGAGGTTCTCTTTGCTGATGTTTTTTTCTTTTTTAAAGAAATCACGTAACGCTTTCATGCTATTGAACTCACAGGCAGTCCAAACAGAAGTGCTCCCATTAAGCCAGTTAAGAGACTTTACTTCGTTTAACAGGGCATTCGAATCTACTCCTGGACGAGGATTTATGACCCATTTTATTTCTATATTTTCAGGGTGCTTTAATTCTTGTATATCTTCTTCAGAAACCACTTCTATCACGGCATAGCCTTTAGCGGTATCTGGTAGCTCACCTAAATTAACGCTGATGGCAGGCAATGCAGTCATGTCGCCAACTAAAAGTTGCCAATCGGCTGATAGGTTAATTAGTTTTTTAGGGCCTGGGCCACCTATTACAATGGTGTCACCAGCCTGTGTGCCTTTCGCCCATGTTGAAGCAGGGCCGCCATCTTCATGAAGCATGAAATCAATGTCGATTTCATCGACTCGGTGGTGACGAATTGTGTACGTTCGCATTAATGGTCTTTCAGTGCCATTAGGAAAAATCAATTTTACATAACTGCTTTCTTGATCTTCTGGTAATGCCTTTACATTTTCTCCACCCAGCGTTAGACGAAGCATATGCGGTGTTACGAGCTCTTTTTTGATAACAATAAATTCTTTAGGTTGTGGTCTGCTCATTGTTTGTCCTTAATTCTTTTTAAAAAAATTAATCACTTAGATTATTGATCATAATGTCGGCAATAACGGTAAAGCCTTGCACTTGCTCATCAGTAAGGCCTAATGACATTTTGCTTTTCATCTCTTGGTCGATTTCATGAATGGCATTCATTATTTCCTCGCCCAGTTGCGTAAGTAGAAGTGTCTGGCTACGGTGATTGCTTGGATGTGGTTTTTTATCTATGTAGCCTTCACTAAACAATTCTTTGATAATTCTAGTAACTTGAGATTTATCCAAACGTAAACGATGCGATATGTCCGTCGCGCTACAATCTGGTATTTTCTTAATGCACTTCAGTGACCGAATGTGCGTAACTGGCAAATCAATTCCAGACTGATTTACAGCCTGCTTGATTGAGCTTCTGTATGTCGAAATAAGCGTATGGAGCACCTCGCTAATGTTGTCACTCATGAAGTCACACCTTATTGAGAATGAGTATCACTATATTTATCTCTATTGACATTGTCAACTCAGAAAATTTATGTAATTTTAAAGTCTACTTTTTTGCTTATTTTGACTGACTTCTATTTCTATTAGCCTGTAGGCAGTTAAAATGGTTGCCGTTTAAATCCAACCAGATCGGCACAGTATGAATAAAAAAGAAATTCATGATGCAATAACCAAAGCGCTTTTAAATCGATTTAAAACAGCGGAGCTTGCTGCAAAACAAGCTCATCAAGCAGCGACTGGGGACGAAAGTGTTGCTGAGAATAAATATGATACATTTGGCTTGGAAGCCTCTTATTTGGCTCATGGTCAATCTCAACGCGTCATTGAATGCGAGCAGGATTGGCTTTTATTTAGTAAGAAAGCTCTTCATTTACACCGCATTGATCACCCTGTTACTTTATGGACGCTTGTTGAGCTAGAAGCTTTGAACTCGACACTTTCTGAAAAAAAATATTTTTTTATTTCGCCTTGTGCAGGAGGGCTTAGTGTTGAGGTGAGTGAAAAATCCATTTTTTCAGTGACCGCCTCCAGTCCAGTAGGGAAGGCGTTGATAGGGAAAATGGTGGACGACGAAGTATGTCTAACTAAAAACGGTCATCAAGTGGCTTATGAAATAACCTCTATACAATAAACCCTAGCTTGTAGCGGACAAATTTGGCTCAGACCCTAGAGAGTCCGTCTTTGTTCGCATATAATGCTTTGCCTTAAAATATTCGGTTATTCTGTCTGGTGTTCAACTTCCAGTAATATTTTATATGCTGACCGACAGAAAATACTCCAAGAACACACAGCTCTCTTACCGAGACAGTAATAGGAAAGAAATTATGCGCAGCCATTATTGCGGCGAGTTAAATGCTTCAAACATTTCACAAGAAATTACCTTATGCGGTTGGGTTCATCGTCGTCGTGACCACGGTGGCGTAATTTTCCTAGACATCCGAGATCGTGAAGGTATCACTCAGGTTGTATTTGATCCAGATCGTGCTGAAAGCTTTGCTATTGCAGACAGTGTGCGTAACGAATTTGTCGTTAAAATGAAAGGCCTTGTTCGCGCTCGCCCTGAAGGCACAACCAATGCAAACATGCGCACTGGTGAGATTGAAGTGCTTGGTACTGACCTTGAGATTTTGAATGCCGCACAAACACCACCTTTTCAACTTGATGAACACCAGTCAGTTGGAGAAGATGTTCGTTTAAAGCATCGTTTTATCGATTTACGCCGTCCAGAAGTCCAAGCTAAAATGCGCTTCCGTTCAAAGGTAACGTCTGTATTACGTCGTTACCTAGATGATAATGGCTTTTTAGATATCGAAACGCCTATTTTGACGCGTGCAACGCCAGAAGGCGCTCGTGATTATTTGGTACCGAGCCGTACTCAACAAGGCAGTTTCTTTGCCTTACCTCAATCACCTCAGTTGTTCAAACAGTTGTTGATGGTTTCCGGGTTTGATCGTTACTATCAAATTGCTAAATGTTTCCGTGATGAAGATTTGCGTGCAGATCGTCAACCAGAATTCACGCAAGTGGATATCGAAACGTCTTTCATGTCTGAAGAACAAATCATGGGTATGACAGAAGACATGATTGTTGGTTTGTTTAAGGAGTTGATGGATGTTAATTTGGGTACTTTCCCTCGCATGCCTTATTCTGAAGCAATGGAGACCTACGGCAGCGATAAGCCTGATTTGCGTATTCCATTGACAATTGTGACTGTGTCCGACTTGATGGCCGATGTAGACTTTAAAGTTTTTTCTGGCCCAGCCACAGACCCTAAGGGTCGTGTAGCGGCGCTTAAAGTACCCGGTGGTAATGCATTAACTCGCAAACAAATTGATGAATACACTAAGTTTGTCGGCATCTACGGTGCTAAAGGCTTGGCTTATATCAAAGTAAACGACAAGTCCAACCTAGAAGAGGGTTTGCAATCACCGATTGTGAAATTTTTGCCGGTTGCAGTTCGTGAAGAATTGCTTACTCGCCTTGATGCTCAAGACGGCGATTTGATTTTCTTCGGCTCCGATTCTGAAAAAGTGGTTAATGAAGCTCTTGGTGCGCTACGTTGCAAACTTGGTGAAGATATGAATCTTTACACATGTAAATGGGCACCTCTTTGGGTTGTCGATTTCCCTATGTTTGAAGAAACATCTGACGGCGGCATTACAGCCATTCACCACCCATTTACCGCGCCTTCTTGTTCATCAGAAGACCTTAAAGCAAATCCTTTGAGTGCTCTTTCTCAGGCATATGACATGGTGTTGAATGGTACTGAGTTAGGTGGCGGTTCGATCCGTATTCACCAGTCGTCAATGCAAGAAACCGTATTTGAATTATTGAATATCAGCAAAGAAGAGCAGCAAGAAAAATTTGGTTTCTTATTGGATGCATTGAAGTTTGGTGCGCCACCACATGGCGGTTTAGCATTCGGCCTTGATCGTCTGGTTATGTTGATGACAGGCTCTAGCTCTATCCGTGACGTAATTGCTTTTCCGAAAACGCAAAGCGCAACGTGCTTGTTAACTCAAGCGCCAGGTGAGGTGAGCGAAAAACAACTTAAAGAATTAAACATTCGTGTTAGAAAACCAGTAGTTGAATCATAAGAAGCAGTGTTTAAACTTATTTTAAAACAGTAAGTTATGTTACAAAATTGAAAGAAAATCGTAAAAGGCCGCTTATTAGCGGCCTTTTTTATAGATTACCATTGCATACTTGTTAAAGGGCTGTTGAAATATACAGTAATTATAAAGGGCACAGAAGAATCATGGTTACGACCAGAATTTTAGCGATTGACCCAGGCTCTCGAATTACGGGTTTTGGGATTATTGATGTATCAAATGGCAAGTCCATTTATGTCAACAGTGGCTGCATTCGATTACCAGATGAGGCGCTGTCCGTCAGGCTTAAACATATCTTCAATAACGTTTCCGCTTTACTTAATGAATATGAGCCAAATGAGTTTGCTATCGAGGAAGTATTTTTAGCCAAAAATGCGAATTCTGCTTTAAAGCTTGGTCAAGCAAGAGGCGCGGCTATTGTAGCGGCTTCTCTTCAAGAACTTTTTGTCCATGAATACGCGGCCAGACGAGTCAAACAATCTGTTGTTGGGAATGGTAACGCAGATAAAACACAAGTTCAGACAATGGTACAATTGTTATTAAATTTATCCGCTAAACCTCAAGCAGATGCGGCAGATGCTTTAGCGATTGCTTTGTGTCATGCTAATACTCGAACCTCCGGCGGGCTAGAATATGGTGTCGGTAAGCGAGCAGGGCGCTCATCTAAGCGCTGGACAGAACAAGATGTAAGGAAAGCGTTGTGATCGGACGAATTGTCGGCACCTTGGTAGAAAAAACACCACCTGAACTATTGGTTGATGTGGCTGGTATAGGGTATGAAATTAGCGCATCGATGACGACTATTTATGATTTGCCTCAAGTTGGCGGTCAGGTAACACTTTTTACCCATTTTTTAGTAAAAGAAGATTCCCATACTCTTTATGGTTTCATTGATAAAAATGAACGCGCTTTATTTCGTGTTTTAATTAAGGTGAACGGTATTGGACCTAAAATGGCATTGGCTATTTTATCCAGTATGTCTTCCGAAGAACTTATTACTAATGTCCAAGAATCAGACGTAGACGCGCTTACACGGATTCCAGGGGTCGGTAAGAAGACTGCTGAGCGTCTTATTATTGAATTGCGAGATAAGCTTGGGCAAGCTGCAAAAAATGATTTGTTTTCTACGCCAACTGTATTGCGTCAAATACAAGCAGACCCTAGGCAAGAGGCTGAAGCCGCCCTCATATCTCTTGGTTACAAACCGCAAGAAGCCGCCAAGGCGATTGCTGGCATACCAATGGATTCAGCCAATAGTGAAGACATCATTAAGGCCGCTTTGAAAGGAATGCTAAGGAAATAAAGCATGATTGAACAGGATCGTATTATTTCTGCTGAACTTAAAGGTAATGATCGGCAAGTGGATCGAGCAATACGGCCACAGGCACTGGCTGAATACATAGGCCAACCCGTTGTTAGAGAGCAGATGGAAATTTTCATTGAGGCGGCTAGACAGCGAAATGAGCCATTGGATCATACTTTAATCTTCGGCCCTCCAGGATTGGGTAAGACAACACTTGCTCATATCATAGGCAACGAAATGGGTGCGGATGTGAAAACAACCTCAGGCCCTGTATTGGAAAGGGCTGGCGACCTTGCGGCTCTACTAACAAATCTAAATGAAGGCGATATCCTTTTTATCGATGAGATACACAGATTAAGCCCAGCTATTGAAGAGGTGCTTTATCCCGCAATGGAAGATTACCAACTCGACATTATGATTGGTGAAGGCCCGGCAGCGAGATCGATAAAAATTGAACTACCGCCATTTACACTTGTCGGAGCAACCACGCGAGCGGGATTATTAACCTCGCCACTGCGTGATCGTTTTGGCATTGTTCAGCGATTAGAATTCTATGACGTTGCATCATTGACTACTATTGTGGCTCGCTCTGCAGGGAAAATGGGCATGGTACTTGATAACCCAGGTTGTTTTGAAGTCGCAAGAAGATCGCGAGGAACACCCAGAATAGCGAATAGGTTGCTTCGACGCGTGAGAGACGTAGCTCAAGTACGAGGTGAGGCGCTTGTAGGACAAGCCGTTGCTCGAAGTGCATTGGATATGTTAAGTGTAGATAGTCAAGGATTTGATCATTTAGATAGACGTATGTTATTGACTATGATAGAAAAGTTCGACGGAAGACCGGTTGGACTGGATAGCGTTTCTGCTGCGCTAGGTGAAGACAAAGATACGATCGAAGATGTCATTGAGCCATTTTTGATTCAGCAGGGTTTTATAATCAGGACACCAAGAGGTCGTCAGGTTACAAAACGTGCATATGAACATTTTAATTATCAACTACCTTCAGATTTTAAATAGAGGTTACTAATGTCAATTTGGGGTCTTATCGCCAGTGCTAGTTTTGTTGTTCAACTTGTTATGTTGATATTACTAGCTGCTTCCATTTTTTCATGGATTGCAATATTTCAGAGAATTCGAGTTTTAAAAGAAGCGAAAAAAGTTCGTGCTGCATTTGAGGAGAGCTTTTGGTCCGGTATCGATCTTAGTCAGCTGTATCGTAAGCTGACGCAAGAAGGTCGAAAAGTTGAAGGTATGGAGAATATTTTCACCTCGGGAATCAAAGAGTTCACTCGATTGAGACAGAGTCAAAATGTCGATCCTGATGCCATTATGGATGGAGTACAGAGAGCAATGCGAGTAGCACTGTACCGAGAAGAGGAAAAACTGGACCAACATCTTCCGTTCTTAGCGACTGTCGGTTCAACGAGCCCTTATATAGGTTTGTTTGGTACCGTTTGGGGAATCATGCATTCATTTATTGGGCTAGCCGAAGTGCAGCAAGCAACACTAGCTGCCGTTGCACCTGGTATTGCCGAAGCGCTTATAGCGACAGCGATAGGGCTAGCAGCCGCCATTCCCGCGGTTATAGCGTACAACCGTTTTTCTTCGACCGCTGAATCTCTGGGTTCAAGCTATGAAAACTTCGCTGATGAATTCACTAGTATCTTACACCGCAAGGTACATGTCAGAGAGGGAGGCGCTGTATAGTGGCTCGCCCGAGAAGAAGAAATAAACGTCGCCCGATGGCTGAAATAAATGTCGTCCCTTACATTGACGTAATGCTGGTGTTGCTGGTTATTTTTATGATAACTGCCCCTATGCTTACTCAAGGTGTTGACGTGGAGCTCCCTAATGCCAGCGCGTCTCCAATACAAGACAGTGAAAACGACGTAATGATTGCCTCGGTAGATTCAAGAGGTAAGTTCTATTTGGATGTCGGCGGCAAGCAGGAATCAATAGCATTAGCGCAACTACAAGATAGAGTCAGAAAGGTATTGAGCCAAAATCCGAAGACGTCTGTATTGGTCAGAGGTGATAGAAATGTGCCTTATGGCGATGTCATTGGATTGATGGTTGCTTTACAAGGCGCAGGGGTTCCTAACGTAGGGCTAGTGACAGAACCGGATAAAAATTAATGAAGTGGTTGCGCAGTGAAAATTACAGCATTCCAATCTTGCTAGCAGTGGGTTTGCACCTTAGTATCATTGTCGCTGGCGTGGTTGTTATTGATTTTAGTGATAATGCCCCTCAGCAACCTAAAAGGCCACACATTGTCAATGCAACGGTTATTGATATCTCTCAAACAATAATTGGTAAGCAAGAATCTGAAGAAAAGGCTGCTAAACAACAACAGGCGGCTTTATCTGAAAAAAATAGAAAAGAAGCTGAACAAAATCAAAAGAAAGAAACAGAACGCAAAGCCTTAGAAGACAAGCAAAAAAAAGTCGCTCAAGCTAAGCAGATAAAAGAAAAAGCAGCCGAAGCACTGCAGAAATCCAACGAAAAAAAACGTGATGCGGAGCAAAAGCGCATTACACAAGAAACTGAGAAAAAACGATTGGAGCAAGTGGCAGACAAAAAGCGTTTAGCAAAAGAGGCCGAGGTAAAAGAGCAACTGAGTAAAGAGCTGATCCGTAAAGCGGAAGCTGAGCGTGTCGCGATAGAAGAACGCAAACGTCAGGAAGAAGCAGCAAGATTAGCGGAACAGAAAAAAGCGGAAGAAGAGGCTGCACAAGCGGCGGCTGAAGAAGCGAAAAAACGTGCTGCCGAAGAAGCTCAAATGGTGCAGTCTATTAGTAGTTTGATTAATAATAGAGTGACATCAGCATGGATTCGTCCACCCAATGCACGCAATAATATGATCGCACAGTTACGTATTTATTTCTTACCGAACGGTGAGGTTATGAATGCTCAAGTTACTAAAAGTAGTGGTGATGCTTTGTTTGATCAAAGGGCTGTTGATGCAGTCTATAAGGTAAGACGAATTGAAGAGTTGGCAACAGTTGACTCTTATATATTTGAAAGAAATTTTCGTCAGATAGATTTAATTTTTAACCCGCAAGATTTGAGAAATTAATGATGTTTAAAAAATGGTTGAGTGTTATTTTCACTTGCTTGATATTTTTAAGTTCAGCTAAAGCTCAATTAGTCATTGAAATAACGAGTGGCGCTGACCAGTTGCTTCCTATTGCCGTGGTACCTTTTGGGTATGAGGGCTTTGAAGCGCTACCTGAAGATATAGCACAAATTGTAGAAAGTGATTTGGCGAGAAGTGGCTTGTTTCAGCCGGTACCGCGGTCTAATATGTTAAGCATGCCATCAAAAGAAGCGGATGTTTTTTATAGAGATTGGCGCCTTTTAAAAAGCGATTATGTTGTCATCGGCAGTGTTAAAAAGTTGCCCAATAATCAATATCGCATTGGCTTTGAGTTGTTAAATGTTTTAAGTCAAAAACCCGTTCAAAAACACAGCTCTATTGATGTTAGTTCAAGAAATTTTAGGGATGCCGCTCACTACATTAGCGACAAAGTTTACGAGCTGTTGACAGGAACAAGAGGAGCATTCAGCACAAGAATATTATATGTTACTGCTGAAGGCGATAAAAAAGCCCCTTTGTTTAAATT
Organism: Marinomonas primoryensis; assembly: GCF_013372285.1. Lineage (NCBI taxonomy): Bacteria > Pseudomonadati > Pseudomonadota > Gammaproteobacteria > Oceanospirillales > Oceanospirillaceae > Marinomonas > Marinomonas primoryensis. The sequence continues at coordinate 2,094,553 of NZ_CP054301.1, forward strand.
GCAAGTTGCTGATGCTGACGGACATAGACCTCAGGTCGTGGTGGAATCTAAAGAGCCTATTTTATCTCCATCATGGAGTGGAGACGGACGAAATATCGCGTACGTAATGTTTAGAAACCGTCGCCCGAATATTTTCATTCAAGAACTAGCAACCGGCAAGCGTCAGCAGATTGCGCAATTCAGAGGGTTGAATGGTGCACCAGCATGGTCGCCAGATGGTACAAAATTAGCATTGGTGTTGTCTAAAGATAATAACCCAGAAATTTATACTTTAAACATTGCGACTCAAAAACTTGAGCGCATGACAAATCATTATGCTATTGATACCGAACCAAGCTGGGAGCCAGATGGTAAGGGAATTGTATTCACATCTGATCGTGGCGGAAATCCGCAAATATATCGGTTGGATGTAAGCAGTAAGCGTGTTGAGAGGGTTACTTTTGAAGGTGATCTAAATACCAGAGCAAGAATGACGCCTGATGGCCGATATCTTGTGACGGTTCAAAAGAACGATGGCAATTATCATGTTGCGTTACAGGATATGAAAACAGGCAGAGTTCAAGTTCTCACAGAGACTTACTTAGACGAATCGCCAAGCATTGCGCCAAATGGTAGCATGGTGATGTATGCCACAACCTATCAAGGAAAGGGTATCTTAGCGGTAGTATCCGTTGATGGGCTTGTAAAATATAGGTTACCATCGGCAGAGGGTGATGTACGTGAACCATCTTGGTCCCCGTATTTCAAATAAAAGACATTGAGGAGTGAATAATGAGTGTAAATAAACTAGGTAAGATTGCTGTAATTGGATTGTCTGCAGCTTGGATTGTAGGTTGTAGTACAACAGCGACGGATACTGATTCTTCAACTGTTGCTGAAGATGCTAATTCAACAGAGCAAGCAACTGAAGATTCTGATCAAGCATTTGGTGCTGGTGAAGAAGGTGCTTTAACAAGCGTTATTGTAGATGACGCAGCAGCAACTGAAAAAGCTAGCATGGACTCTTTAGCAGGCGTGCAAACTGTATTTTACTTTGATTTTGATAAATCAATTGTACGTCCAGAGTCTCGTGAAGCTCTAGCGAAACATGCTGAGCATCTTGTATCGAATCCTGATGCGCGTATCGTATTAGAAGGTCATGCTGATGAACGTGGTACTCGTGAATACAACATGGCTCTTGGTGAGCGTCGAGCTAAGGCAATCAGCCGTTATTTGACTATCCAAGGCGTAGCCGCATCTCAAATTGAAACAGTAAGCTTTGGTGAAGAAGTTCCTGTAGCCTTTGGTCATGATAGCAACGCTTGGCAGTTAAACCGTCGAGTAGAAGTTCGTTACGAATAATGATCTATAAAGACGTGAAAATTCGCTCTTTTGCAATGGCGCTGTGTTTTACAGCGCCATTTGCATTAGCCGAGATTCAGCAAGTAAGCAGCGGCCTTTCACCAAATGCTGCTGCGGACTTACTTTTCCAATTGGATACACTTCAGCAAGAGGTTCAAAGCCTTCGAGGTCAATTAGAAGAGCAAGGTCATGAATTAAGGTTAATGAAGCAAAGCCAAAGAGACCGTTATATTGATCTCGATAAACGCATATCTTTGCTTATGTCGGCCTCTTTAAGTGAACCAAAATACATATCTGCCCCAACACCAAAGACAGAGCAACCCATCATTCAGACTCCAGCCAAAAAGGTGAATGCATTAATCGCCTCACCATTGGCTCCTGTCAATTTACAGCCACCAACAGAGCAATCTCAGCAATCTTATAATGATGCTTATAATTTAATTCGTCAGAGGAAATTTGACGAAGCTGAAGTAGCATTTACTAAGTTTGTTAATGATTTTCCAAACAACTCATTAACTGGTAATGGTTATTATTGGTTAGGGGAAGTGAAGTTGGTTCAAGGGAAATCCAGAGAAGCAATAGAAGCATTTTCTACTGTTCTCCAGAATTTTCCAGGGCATAGTAAAGAACAAGACTCCTTGTATAAGTTAGGAACTGTTAGCGATCAACTTGGCGACACAGTCAAGGCGAAATCTTATTTACAAGATGTCATTAGGCGCTTTCCCGACAGTAAAGCCGCTAAGCTATCTGCTGGGTATTTAAGTAAAATTAAATAGCTTGTATTTCTCAACGGGTTCTGTAATATACGCAACCCGTTGGGTCGTTAGCTCAGTTGGTAGAGCAGTTGACTTTTAATCAATTGGTCACTGGTTCGAATCCAGTACGACCCACCAACGTATTTTATTCCTTTTGTGATTTTTGGGTCGTTAGCTCAGTTGGTAGAGCAGTTGACTTTTAATCAATTGGTCACTGGTTCGAATCCAGTACGACCCACCAAAAAACACTCATTCCGCTCCCAGTTTCTTAAGGGGTAATGATATGTCCGAACTTTTCAATAAAGCAGCACTTCGAGATACTGTTCAAAAGTATCTATCGGAAGCTGAAAAAAGCCTTGAAATAAAGTCTATCGACAATGAAGAAATTCGTACTGAAATCAAATTTTTGCTGAAACAAAAAAATGCAGTTTTAGTAGCGCATTACTACACGGAAGATGCCATTCAAGAATTAGCCGAAGAAACAGGGGGGGTAATCGCTGACTCCTTGGAAATGGCTCGTTTTGGGGCAAACCATGATGCCGAAACTTTAGTGGTTGCAGGTGTTAAATTCATGGGCGAAACCGCAAAAATATTGAGCCCAGAAAAAACCATTCTAATGCCAACCCTAGAAGCTACATGTTCATTAGACATCGGTTGTCCGATTGATGAGTTTTCTGCTTTTTGTGATCAATACCCTGAGAGAAAAGTGGTTGTGTATGCAAACACTTCTGCGGCCGTCAAAGCTCGCGCTGATTGGGTAGTTACATCCAGTATTGCGCTAGACGTTGTCGAACACCTTGTTGAGCAGGGCGAGAAGATCATTTGGGCACCGGATCAGCACCTAGGTGGTTATATTCAGCGAGAAACAGGTGCGGATATGATTCTTTGGGATGGGGCTTGCATTGTCCATGAAGAATTTAAAGCCAAAGGGATTTTAGACTTAAAAACTGTCTACCCTAATGCTGCTATTCTTGTTCATCCTGAATCGCCTGAGTCAGTGGTTGAGATTGCAGATGTTGTAGGTTCAACGTCGCAGTTACTGAATGCTACGAAGAATATGCCAAATGAAACGTTTATTGTAGCAACGGATAGGGGGATTTTTTACAAGATGAAACAGGCTTCCCCAAAAAAACGATTCATTGAGGCTCCAACGGCAGGCTCAGGTGCAAGTTGCAGGAGTTGTGCGCATTGCCCTTGGATGGCGCTAAACAGCCTAGAGATGCTGCGCAATGCGCTCAGGGACGGCTCTGGGGAAATTCATATCCCAGAAGAAACTAGATTGAAAGCACTCATTCCATTACAGCGAATGCTCAACTTTCAAAGATAATAATTAAAATTAAATTTAGGGACAACTAATTGCTTAGGGTCCCTAAATATTTCATTTCCAAATCAGAAAATGCAAGTTGTAATCGATCACATTCAAGACTCTTCTTGTTATACACCACTCTCAGTTCTTGGTAATCTTTACTTGATGCTACATTCATTAGTTTTTTCTTAAGCTCTGTGGTCTGCAGTGCTAAACCTTTGTTTCTTTCTCTTTGCTCTAGAAGAGGCTTAGATAAACTTGATGATGAACCCTTTCCATCAAGCATAAGAGTTTCGACCTTTTCTCTTAGGTGGTGATTTGTATCTTCTGCTGTTTCTAGTTCTTGTGCCAATAAAGTGACGCAAGTTTCAGATTCCTGTAATAATCGCTCAAGCATTTTAGTGTCCTTGTCTTGCTCTATAAGGCTATCCGTGGACATATTTTCAAGTGCTGAATTCAAATCATCACGAAGAGATACCAGAGTCTCTTTCTTATTTGCGCTGAGAGTTTGAAGATTTCCTATTGCTGTTTCATTGCTTTGAAGCAGCTGTCTTTCCATTTCAGCCAGCGTCGCATCTTTTGCACTAATGTCCTGCCTTAATGACGAAATAGATAAGCTGGATGTCTCAAGTTCACTATCAAGCTGCAAAATTAAGCTTTGAGACTCTTCCGACATGCGCTCCATTTTGGCAATAGCCACTCTTTGAGCCTCAACAGCACCTTCTGAATTATTATTTTTATTCGCTTTGTCTATTTGAATTTTAAGCTGATCAATAACCATTTTCTGGCGTTCGGATAAATTACTTAAGCTTGATATTTGTTTAAATGAGGCGCTACGAACTTGTTTATCTTGCTTTTGAGCTGTTGGAGCCTGCAAGTTAAATTCAGCAAAATCTCCAGCACTTTCTGCTTGAGTTTTTTCTAAGTGTTTGATTTTTTTTGTCAACTCAAAAACTTCTATCTCTAAACGTTTATGCTCAAGCTTTTTAATTTCCAGTTGCTTAATGCGTTTTTTCGCTCGATCAATATTTTTACGTAAATCTTCATTAAGTGAAAATTGGCTTTTTGATAAAGACTCCTTCGTTATTAGCAGCTCTGTTGTTTGGTAAAATTCTGCCTCCATTTCTTCTAAGTTTCGATTCAGCTCATCAGTGCTAGTGTTTTGTAGCTTTGGAGCAGACAAAGCATTGAGCAAGTCTGATAAAAACTTATTTAAAATTGGCTTTGGATTTTCACTAGCTTGGTTAAGTAAAATTGCTCTTTCTGCCTTAAGTACAGTCCCCCAAATTTTTAACCTATTTATTTCGTTTTGATTTACTTTTCCCGGAATAATAGAGGCTGCAGCGAAATTAATTTGTAAGTCTAAATAGTGTGCCAAGCCTTTATAGCTTTTGGGTTCGCTATCGATTCCGACGCCCTCAGCAGACCCTTCCTGTTGCTGAGCGTGAGCTTTATCCTCTTGGTTTTTTTTACGAAGAGAATGAGATAGCCATAAAAAAGTGAGATTGACCAATAAAAGAAAAGTACTTAACTCAAGTAGAGTCCAAACTAACCACTTAGACATAAAAAACTCCTAGACCCCGAGATAATGGATGCAATTTCCATTACCATTAAACCATAGAAAATCGTTATCTTAACCTGCAGCCCACCTTAATGTTAACGGAATAAATATTTTATGAGCAAAGAATTTATAACATTCATGCGTAATCGTGTATCTCAGTCGCTCTTGATTACGCCAGCACCGACTTCTGTTGAATGGACGTCTATTCTTAGTGCCGCAAGTCGTGCCCCGGATCATGGCAACCTTAAACCGTGGCGCTTTCGCATTTACGAAGGTGAAGGGCGCGCTAAGTTAGGTCAAGTTTATTGGCAACATGCCTTATCAGAAGTAAACTCAATTCCTGCAAATAAAGAAGAGGCTTTTATTAAAAAAGCATTTCGAGCACCTACGGTCCTATTAGTCTATGCGAACATACAAAAGCACCCTAAAGTACCAGAAATAGAACAAGTCATGGCCGTATCAGCCGCCACCCAACAAGTACTACTTGGTTTAAATGCTCTTGGTTATGGTGCTATCTGGCGTAGCGGTCCGGCGTGTTTTACTCAAAAAACCAAAGCGCTGCTTTCTTTAAAAGAAACTGACCAAATTGTTGGTCTTATTTATGTTGGCACACCAAAAGAAAAATCGTCATCGATTTCTGAGGTTGATTTAGAAAATCATTTAGAATGGGTAAGAGACTAATTCTTAAGCTTTATTTTGCAAAATAAGTTGCAATCTAAAGTCTTGATCTCTAAAATACGCGACACAAATTACGCAGAGCGTAAGTTTTGGTGAGCTGTCCGAGTGGCCGAAGGAGCACGCCTGGAAAGCGTGTATGTCGTAAGGCATCAAGAGTTCGAATCTCTTGCTCACCGCCATTATTTTATTAGTTAGCGCTAATAGACATAAAAAAACCGCTTCAAACAAAGCGGTTTTTTTATGCCCGAAATTTGATTCATTTATTTGAGTTTTAAGCTCTATTATCGAGCAAAAGGTCTGCTTGCTCAAAAACGATAGGACGACCTTCTTTAGTGGTAGATGTCACTGTCATTATTGCATTAAGCATCAGCTGCTCATCGCGAGTTCGATACACTTTTTGGTAGAATGTTAGCTTCAGCTTTGAAGTTCTTTCTATGCGTGTTTGAACATAAAAATGATCTCCGCTTTGTAAGGATCGCTTGTATTCAAGTTCTGCTTTTATTAATACTAGCTGAATACCTTGCTTTGTGATTTCAGAAAAATCTAATCCACGAGACTTAATAAATTGATGTCTGGCATGCTCTAAATAGTTTTGATACACCGCATTATTCACAATTCCTTGCAAATCACACTCATAATCTCGAACCTCAAAAGAAGCGCAATTCAATTGATCTAAATTGTTTTTCATGACAATACCTTAAACATAATGCTTTTTATTCATGATGTGCAATACGATTTTTTCCAGATCGCTTTGCATACAATAAATAGTGTTGTGCTCGTTCGACCAACTCCGTAGGGCTCTCATCACCAAACAAGGTTGCTACACCTACAGACACTGTTACTTGGCGTAACAAAACTTTCGTATTCTTATAACGTATCTTCTGATTTGAGACGTCGTTTCGTAAAGACTCAGCTAATTGAGAGGCAATACCTAATTCAGTTTCACTGAGCAACATAGCAAATCGGCCGCCATTCAGGCGCGCTATAAAACCATTTTCAGGTAACTGCCCTAACAGTAGTTTAGCAACATACCGAATTAAAGATGTACCTGCCTTCTTGCCATATTCTTGATTGATCTCACCAAGGTTATCAATATCAATGAGAAGCAAGGTTAAATCATCTTCGGCATGAGGAATTAATGTAAATAATGACCGTTCAAAACCTTTTTCATTCGCAAGCAACGTCATAGCATCGAGCTCTGTGTTCTTCTTGGCGTCAGAAAGTTGCGCTCGGAGTGTTGCAAGTTCTTCTTGAGCTGCAAAAAGGGAACGGCCAAAAGTCTCGATTGCTTGATTTGCTTTGAAAGTGCCTTGGTCTAACAAAAGAGCAACTTGCTCTATTTGAGTTGCATCGTTAGCATTTTTTAATGCTTTTTTTGTATCCCGAAGTGTACGATTAAACTTTGCAAGTTCACTTGATACTGTTGTCGTTTCATCACCTAAGCTCGTCGTTAGATTTTTTAATGCTGAGCCCTGACGTTGGGCATGTTTATGCTCTTCAGGCAATAAAAATTCATGGAAAAGTTCTTTTGATACGAAGGCAGGCAAGCTACCAAATCGACGCAGAGCGCGATCCACTACTTGGTTAAGCTTTGGGTTCTTATTTGAAGCGTATTCATACCATATCCCATAGTTGTAAGGAGTAGGGGGGATATCTAGCTTCACCATAAGTGGAATCGCTGATCGCATTAGCTGATTAGCTTGTTTGATATTATGTTGGAACATTGAACCCTCTGTCACATTTTTTAACCTCTAAGACGTTCCATTTCGTTAGTGGTAGTTCATGCTTATTATAAACACCTAGAAGCTCGATAGAGTTACCGTTCCATATCTTATGCAGCTTAGTTGCATATTACTGTTTTTGAAAGCAAAAATATAATAAAGCTATTAGTTTCTAATAGCCATTAGCGCCCCGAGAATTTACTAGAGAATCCAGCTTTTTCGAGTAATTCTTTTATTTTCTGGCGACTATCTCCTTGGATTTCAATCTGCCCATCCTTTACAGCGCCACCTGTGCCGCATTGTGTTTTTAATTTTTTCCCGAACACTTTGAGATCCTCATTCGTCATTGGAAGGCCTTTGATAACCGTCACTCCTTTTCCTTTACGGCCTTTTGTCTCAAGACTAATGAGTACTTTACCATCACCAACAATCTGCTCATTTTTGCACTGACAGTCTGAAATAGGGGACTCACAATTCGGGCAAAGTCGCCCCTGATCTGTTGAATAAACTATATTTCGGTTCTTCATGGGCTATGGTGCCTCTACCATGTATTTAAATAGTGTATTTTATCACTTGAACTAATGTGATTGAGAGAAAAAAGTACATTATTCAGCATTTCATTGCTATCTACACTAAGCTCACAGTATTACTAGTTTGAAAGTACAAATCAGCCAATGAAAAGTACACTTATAATTCGACAAGCCACTGAAGCTGACCTTAGAAGTATTTTACTTTTTGAGTTTCGTAATAGAGGCTGGTTCTCTCAATTTCTACCAAAACAAATGCTACGCCAACAAACAGAGATTCACTTAAAACGCTTACTTCAGAAGCACCTTAAGCGAGTCCAGTATTTAGTGTATTTGCCGAATAATGTTTTGATTGGGCGTTTCAATGGTCAAATTTTAGACAATGAAAATCTGTCACTGGAAGTGTCATACAGAATAGCTAAAAATTTTACAAATAAAGGCATAGCTCAGTATGTACTAAAAAATTTACTACTAGTTTGGGCCAGTAATGGTGTGAGAAATGTTTATGCTCAAGTGGCAGACCATAACAAAGCGTCAATACAAGTCCTTCTATCTTGCGGCTTTGAAATAAATGAAGTTCAGAAAGGCGCTATTAATTTAGAGTCTGAAGTTCATGATTGTTGGGTTTATCGATGGTCAGACAGTTTTGTCTGAATAATCAAGTTTTATAAAGTTCCAAGCTATTTAGAATGTTGACTATTTTGTCACTAAAATCGGCTTTTAGCGTCATTATTTGATCTGTTATTGGGTGGTTGAACTGAAGGCTTGAGGCGTGAAGCATTAATCTAAAATCATCAGGCCAAATGGTTTTTGCCACTTTATTAATATGACGGCAACCATAACAGGAGTCGCCCACAAGTGGATTTAACAAATGTTTAAAGTGCCGGCGAATTTGATGTTTTCGACCTTGCTTTGGCCTTACTTCCATCCAACTCAACCGCATGCTGTCATATCGACTAACAGCCACGGGAAGTTGGTATTGCTCCAATCTGGTAAATCGAGTTTCTGCGTCTCTCTCTGTTCCTTCTAGTTTAAAGCGAGAACGACCTTTCTGTTCATTAAGCTTCGCTAAAGGATAATCAATGACGCCAGCCTCGTCACAAAAGCCTCTAACTAAACAATGATAAGTTTTCTGTGTTTTAGACTCCGAAAACTGAGCCGAAAGCAATCTTGCTATCTCTGAATTAAAAGCCATGATCAATACACCGGAGGTTCCTCGGTCAAGCCGGTGAACAGGAAAAACCCATTTTCCTGTCTGATCTCGCAACCTTTGAACCACTGCATCCTCTTCGTCTTTCGCCAAATATGTTCTGTGTACGAGTAAGCCTGCCGGTTTATTGACGGCAACCAGATACTCATCTTGAAATAAAATATCTAGCGTCATTTTGTCTTGTCTATGAAAGTCGCTATTTTGTCCATCGCAATATTCACCAAGGTCTGCATCGCCTCATTACTTGCCCATGCAATATGAGGAGTAAGTAAAAAATTCGGCTGCTTAGCAAGAGCCTGTAAAGGGTGATTTAACGGCATGGGCTCTTGTGTAGCAACATCAAACGCTGCACCTGAAATGGAGCTGTTTTTGATGGCATTTACAAGCGCATGTTCATCAACAATACCGCCACGACTAATGTTCAATAACAAACAACTGGATTTCATCAAAGAAAACTCTGCATCGCTAATAAGGTTTTTGGTTTCGTCTGTTAATGGACAATTAATACTTATGACGTCAGCCGCTTTTAACGCCTCTTGAAAGTCTACATAGCCAGCTCTGATAGTCGCAGCCCCCTTACGATCAGCAAATATCGTTTTCATACCAAACGCTTGCGCAATATCAGCGACTCTTTTCCCTAACGTACCGCCGCCAATAATCACCATAGTCGTACCAGAAAGATCTTGAATAGGGTAATCGAGAAAACAGAAATGCTTTGAATCAGCCCATTTACCCAACTTCACATCGTTTATGTAAGAGGTTAAGTTTCTTCGAAGTGCTAGCAACATCGCAAACGTATGCTCAGGAACGCTAATAGTAGAGTAGTCAGCCACATTTTGGACGGTGATTCCGTGACTTGCACAAGCTTCTTTATCAACATTATTTGTGCCCGTCGCCATGACTTGAACAAGTTGTAATTTTGAAGCACCATTAATGGCTTCTGCACTTACAATCGCTTTGTTTGTAAGGACGATATTCGCCTCTTTAATACGTTCTGCAACTTGATCAGGTCTTGTCTTGTCATATTCAACAACGTCACTGATGTGTGTTGGTAGCTCAATATTTATGTTTTTTGGGAATGAACCCCTGTCTAAAAAAACCGCTTTCATCTATTTTCCTTATTTTGATCTACTTAATACTATCTAATAATGGCTGTAAGTAGGGCAGAATGTTTTGCAGTACCATTGGCTGACCTTCTTTATTAGGGTGCAGCCCATCGTTTTGCATTAAATCCTTGTTTAAAGCGACGTCCTTAAGCATAAAAGGCAAGTAGGCAACATTGTACTTGCTCGCTATGTCCTTATATAAGTTAAAGAACATTTGCGTATAACGCTTTCCATAATTTTGCGGAATTTGATTACCAATTAACAATACAACGGCATTTTCTTGATGCGCTTGCTCTATCATTTTTTCAAGATTAATGGTGGTCTGATTTAAAGGATAGCCTCGTAAAGCATCGTTAGCACCTAACTCCAATACAACCCAATTTGGCCTGTGAGTCGCTAAAAGAGCGCTAAAACGAGACAGACCACCTTGCGTTGTTTCGCCACTGACACTGGCATTTATAACCGAAATGTCAGGGTTTGATTGAGAAAGTTGATTTTCAAGTAAACTTACCCAACCATCTTGTTGTCGTAAGTTATAAGCCGCACTTAGGCTATCACCCATAACAAGCAATGTTGACGCGGAAGCAAAGGTGCTAATAGAAAGCAGCGTTACTATTGTAAAGAACTTTTGCAATTGTATTTTTAACAACATATCAAACCTTTTTAGAGTAAATCACCATGCCTAGAAACACCGCGATTAAAGTATCTAATTTAACCCACACAGTGACTTCGAATACAGGGAATTTGACCATATTGAAAGGAATTAATATGGAAATCAAGGAAAGTGAGTCTGTTGCTATTGTGGGATCATCCGGTTCCGGAAAATCAACTTTATTAGGTTTGCTGGCTGGATTGGATGTTAATACCTCCGGTGAAATTTTTCTTTATGACAACAAGTTTTCTAGCCAAACAGAAGAGCAAAGAGCCTTAGTTCGAGGCCAATATGTTGGTTTCGTCTTTCAGTCCTTTCATCTTTTACCTAGCCTTCAAGCCATTGAAAATGTGATGTTACCAGCCGAACTTAAAGGAGATAAAGACGCCCGCAAGAAAGCAGAAGTGTTACTCGAAAAGGTAGGTTTGTCACATCGATTAACGCATTACCCCAGTCAGCTTTCTGGCGGAGAACAGCAGCGTGTAGCCATTGCTAGAGCGTTTGCGTCTAATCCCAAGATATTATTCGCCGATGAGCCAACAGGAAACCTTGATGAGGAGAACGGCAACCTGATTATCAAGCTGTTATTCGACCTGAATCAATCTCAAGGCACGACGTTGGTTATGGTGACGCATAATAACGAACTTGCTAAAATGTGCGACCGTCAATTGGTCATGTCTTCAGGCCAACTGACGGAAAAAACACTATGAGTTTTACCTTTCGTTTAATGCTACGCGACCTTCGCGGTGGAGACTTGCTTACGCTTTTGCTGGCGTTGATTATTTCAGTGAGCACAGTCACTTCTATTGGTTTGTTTATCGATCGTCTACAGCTTTCCTTTGAGCAAGAGTCTGCTAATTTACTCGCCGCCGATCGTTTGGTTCGCTCAGACGATACCATTCCGGCGGAATGGACCTTAAGAGCAGACGAACTCGCTTTACAGTACGCACAAAGAACGTCTTTCACCACTATGATGTTTGCAGGTGACTCGCTCCAATTATCGCAATTGAGCGCGGTAAGTAAAGGCTACCCGCTTAAAGGTGCTTATCTCGTTGACGACACTTTATTCGGCACCGGACAAAGATCGACAGAGGCGCCACAGCAAGGTGAAATCTGGGCGTCATCTCGTCTTGCCAGTTTATTGGATATTGAGCTTGGAGACCAAGTTGAGGTGGGTGATGCGACATTCACTTTGACGAAGTACTTGGTACGCGACCCAGGTTCAAGTACATCCGCTTTTGCCATTTCGCCTCGCGCTGTGATAAGTATGGCGGATCTGGCAGCAACAAATGTCATTATCCCCGGCAGCCGTGTGCGCTATTCATTATTACTGGCAGGTAATCGGGACGCACTTGGTCAATATGAAACATGGATAACCCCCCAATTAAATGAAGGGCAGCGTTGGCAAACCCCAACTCAACGAGGTGAAAGAATTGGCGATACCATCGGCCGAGCGGAGTCTTTTCTGTTGCTAGCCGGTACTTTGGCTGTCGTGATGTCTGGCGTTGCTATGGCACTTGCATCCGCACGATTTGTGAAGCGTCATTTGATGCAGGTGGCTATTCTAAAAACGCTTGGCGCAACTCCAAAGCTGTTAGGTAAGGTTTTTTTCCAGCAACTATTTACTCTATTTTTAGTCGGGGCTTTGATTGGTTTGGCAATTGGTTGGGGCATACAAGAAATCATTGCCTCTTTGCTATCAGGGCTAATGTCGACAACATTACCCGAACCATCAATAAGCCGTTTGTGGTTGGGCGCAACGACGGGATTGATTTCCATGCTGGCATTTTGCCTGCCACTTATGTCTCATCTCATTAAAATATCTCCGTTATCTGTATTGCAGCCCAATGCCAAAATTGAACTAAACACCTTTGTGATTTATCTCATCGGCTTTCTTGGTATGTACGGGTTGATGTGTATTTACACAAAAGGTTTTTTGCTACCAAGCATCATGACAGCCGCCATATTTGGCATTGCACTGCTTGTCGCAGGTATTGGCTGGATTGTATTTAAACTTGGCCGTTCCCTTACATCAGGCGCCACCAGTGGCTGGCAAATTGGCCTTGCCTCTTTGTACAGAAGGTTGGTCCCAAACTTATTTCAGCTCTTAGTGTTCACGTTAATTATCATGCTGACGCTTATCCTAATTGGTGTGAAGTCTAGCCTCATTGCCGATTGGCAACAGCAACTGCCAGAAGACGCGCCAAACCATTATTTGTTCAATGTTCAAGCCAACCAAATTGATAAAATAAATGACGAGACAAGCAAACTTAATGTTCAAAAATCAGATTGGTATCCTATGGTTCGTGGTCGCGTCACGGCGGCAAACGGCAAAACGGTTCAGGCGCTTTATCCTAACGAAAAGGGCGAGCCAGAACTGTATGAACGTGAGCTTAACCTCACATGGGCCGAATCGATTGGTAAAGGCAATGAATTAGTTTCTGGGGATTTTACTGCTGAAGGCCTTTCTATTGAACAACGAGTCGCGAAAGAAGCCAATCTCACACTGGGGGATAAACTGACGATAAATATTGGCGGCAATATAGTGACATTACCCATCACTTCAGTGCGAACTGTGGATTGGGGGTCGATGCAGCCAAACTTTTATCTCATTTTGCCAAAGAGCATTTTGGAGGACTATCCTGCTAACTTTGTCAGTAGCTTGTTTATTGAGGAGTCTAAGGCGCAATCTTTTTACAAGGCTATGTCGGCATTTCCAACGGTATCGATTCTAAATGTGGGTGATATCTTAAAACAAATACAGACTATAATTGGTCAGTTGTCCCAAGCAATTCAGCTTGTTTTATTATGCATTCTAAGTGCTGGCGCTTTGGTTTTATTAGCAAGCGTACGATCAACATTAGAAGAGAGACTAGAAGAGGGGGCATTATTGCGAGTATTAGGGGCAAAAAGCGCATTAGTTCGACAAGCCTTGTTTGTTGAGTTTGGCGCTCTTGGCTTTTTTTCTGGACTCATCGCGGCCATTGGTGCAGAAACCTGTTTGTATGGATTGCAGGTCTTTGTGTTTAACGCGGATGCGAGCTTTCATCCGTTGTTATGGTTATTTGGTCCTTTAATTGGAGTCTGTGTCATTTCAAGCATTGGTGTATTTGCCAGCAGGACTGTGTTAAAAGTGCCGCCTATGCTTTTGTTGCGTGGGCTATAAAGCACTTTTCATTATCTAGGCTGTTTAATGTTTGTAGAAAGACAGGGTTATATTGTCAGCCGCCATACTCGTGAAGTAGGCGGCAAGATTGAAATGAGCCTATTTATAAAAACACCGGAAGGAACCGTTAAAGTACTTCCGGATAGGCAGCTTAGTGTATTTTTTACTGATGCTCCCCTTGATAGCCTGCCAAATAATCTGAATGGCGTACAATGCTCGCAGTCGCAGTACCGTTCCTTCGATAATAACCTTGTTGCGTTAGTGCAAAGCGCTAGCCTCACACTCCACCAGCAAATGATTAATGTGGTCAAGCAGAATGGCTATTCTGTTTTTGAAGAAGACATAAAAGCCCACAATCGATATTTAATGGAGCGAAATATTCGAGGTGCCGTCAGATTCATCGGCGTACCGGATTCAGCCAATCAAACATTTAGCCAAGCACGAGTCATTGCTGGAAATTGGCAGCCGGATTGGAGAGTTTGGTCGCTCGACATCGAAACCTCAGTATCCACCAATACCTTGCTGTCTATTGGCATTACAGCGGCCGATCAGCGAATTGCGTTTGTCGTGACAGATCAAGAATATACGTCGCCTTTGGTGCAATGCTTTACTGACGAAAAAAGTTTATTGCTTGCGTTTATACGCTATGTCAGAAAACATTCTCCCGACATTTTCATTGGTTGGAATTTGATCGGCTTTGATTTGCAGTTTATTGATCAGCGTTGTCAAACCCTAGGTATTCGTCCTTCTTTTGGCGTGAATGGTGAAAATTGGAATATCCGCTCTTCCGACAATCAAGGAAAGTATTTTGCCAGTATTCCCGGACGAGTCGCGTTGGACGGTATTACCTTGTTAAAAGTGGGTGGGTATCAATTTGAATCCTATAGTCTAAATAACGTCAGTAAAGAAATCTTGGACGATGGCAAATTGTTACATGGCGCTGAACGCTGGCAAGAAATAGAAAGATTACACAAAGAAGATTTAGACGCTTTTGTGGCTTATAACCTTCAAGATTGTGATCTTGTTATGCGGATTTTTGAAAAGCTAAAATTGATCGAATTACAACAAACTCGTGTCGATTTAACAGGTATCCCTTTAGAGCAAACGGGGGGCTCGGTAGCAGCCTTTGAAAACCTCTATTTACCCAGATTACACGCTGCTGGCTGGGTTGCTCCGGCTTGGACGGAAGAAGACTTTGTTGCCAGTCCGGGCGGTTTTGTAATGTCATCCATACCTGGCTTACATAAGAATGTTTTAGTATTCGATTTTAAAAGTCTTTACCCAAGCATTATCCGAACTTTTTATATTGATCCTTTAGCAAGAGTCACTGCGACTCATAGAAAACAAGACTTTGATCAATCGTCCTCTAATTTGGTTGCGGGTTTCTTAGGTGCCCATTTCGACAGACAAAACGCCATACTGCCAGGCTTAATTACCGAACTTGCTCAAGCAAGGGAAAAAGCCAAACAAGAGCATAATGATATTTTGAGTTATGCCATCAAAATTATCATGAACTCATTTTATGGTGTTTTAGGCTCAAACGTTTGCCGTTTTTATCACGCAGAGCTCGCTAGCTCTATCACCATGCGTGGCCATGAATTACTGGCTAGGACACAAGCATGGATGGAGGAGCGTGACGCCAAGGTAATATACGGTGATACGGATTCGCTCTTCGTGACACTTAATGACACACAAGCAGATCCCCAGGTACAGGGCAAGGAATTGTGTCAGCAAATTAACCTTTGTTTATCGAAATGGTGTCAGGACTATGCTCAATTAGATTCCCATTTAGAGCTGGAATTTGAACGAATCTACGAGCGCTTTTTCATGCCAACCATACGAGGCCAAGAAGAGGGAAGTAAGAAGCGTTATGCTGGGAAGTCCAACGGAGAATTGATATTTAAAGGTCTAGAAGCTGCTCGAACCGATTGGACACCACTAGCAAGGCAATTTCAGCGTACTTTGTTTGAAAAAATATTCAGTGATGAAAACCCGATTAACTTTATTCAAGAGACCATTTCACAGCTCAGATTGGGGGAGTATGACGATCAACTCATTTACAGCAAACAACTGAGTCGCCCCTTGGCTTCTTATACTAAACATAAACCGCCTCATGTTAGAGCCGCTGCCATGATAGATCAAAAACGAGCGGAGCAGGGACTTCCTTTGGAATACAATAAAGGACGAAAGCGTGTGTATTATGTCTATCAGCGATCCGGCGTGGTGCCTTATGAAAGTGAGAAAAACTTGATCGATTTGGATTACGAACATTATATAGAAAAACAGATTGAGCCCATTGCCGATAGCATCTTGCCGTTTTTTAAAACCAGCATGGCAAGCCTGCTCTCGCAACAGATTTCATTGCTCTGATACGTATTTTTATGCTCGAATACCGAAGACGGCCTGTGTATTGTTCGTTGTCGCCTGAATCAGCTCTTCAAGAGAAACACCTTTTAGCTTCGCGACCTCTTGCGCTACCCAAGGCAGATATTTGGGATGATTTTTTTTTGGTCGAGGCCGAATATTTCTTGGTAAAAGATAAGGCGCGTCGGTTTCTAAGAGCAATCGATCCATTGGAATATGCGGAATGGAAGCTTGTAAGTCTGCCCCACGTCGCTCGTCGCACACCCAGCCAGTAATACCAATATACAACCCTAATTCTAAATACCTTTCTAGCTCTACTCTACTTCCAGTAAAGCAATGGATTACTGACTGTTGAGCTAATACTGGGTGCTTCATAAGTATTTTGACCATTTCCTCATGCGCGTCCCTTTCGTGCAGATACAAGGGCAGTTGATACTCAGAGGCCAACTCTATTTGCTGATGAAAAGCGTAGCGTTGTTCATCAGGCGTTGAATAGTTACGGTTAAAATCAAGACCTGTTTCGCCAATAGCAACCGGCTTCTCTTTTTGGATAAGCTGAGCAAAATGAGATTGACTATCAGCTTCCCATTTTTTAGCTTGATGCGGATGGCAGCCTAAGGTATTCCATATCATAGGGTGTATTTGGCTCAATGCTTGAACCTGTCTACTTTCTTCTAAATCAGAGGCAATGCAAATCATACCGTTCACCCCCGCCTCTTGCATTTCTCCTAACGTTTTATCTACATTATCAAGAAAGAAACTGTGATTTATGTTTACACCAATGTCTATCATAACGTCCCCATCTCACGAGCATCTTTTAAACTTTTTACATACAAATCTTTAAGCGACTGCTTCGATATATCTTTGCTAGCAAGTTGATCAAAAGGAATGTTTTCCCAACGACCAGACTCATAGGCTTCAACTATTTTTAAAATACCGCCTAAATTGCCTTTATATTCTAGCAAGGCGACTTTAATATTTTCATCAAGAGGTAGATCTTTTAGAAGTATAGGAAGTTCTTCATCAAAGAAACTGGGTAGATACGAAAAAAGGCCAACCAAGAATGCACCCTCTAAATTTGGAAACAATACGGCAGAAAGGCTCTGGCAGAAGCATGCTCGAGAAACCGCCATGGAAAATAAGCAATCTGGTTTACCCAGAACACTGCTCAACATCACCAGGCCAACCCATTTAATTAAGTCTCTGACGCCTATAATTTCTATCGCTCTCTGGGCATTAGAAACATTAAATTGGCTATGATACAGAGCCTTATGAGTCAATTTTATAATTCGATAAGTAAGCGTTGGATCTCTTTCGATGTACCCTGCCAATACACGAGGAGAAGATTCACGATCATTGAGCGCAACTAATAAATCAATCAAAATAGCCTTATAGGCTAAGATGCGCTTGCCTTTCACTGGCGTTACTTTGCTTATAAAGCTACCGCTAAACTGACCATTAGGAATTTTTTCTTTAAGTTGAGTAAATTGTTCCATATTTTCAATTTTATTGACCCATAGCTTTTTTGACGCTATCAATGGGTGCTTAACTCGAACAATTACATCATCAATGGTTAAATTGTCTAGGGTCAAAAGGGCATAAGAAAAAATATCAAGCAGAACGTCAGGAAGAGTATCGGGACTAGGGTTTATAATACCTAATTGATAACCTTGAAGTCTGAATTCGGATAACTCGTCTAAATGTACCTCAGATAATTCAGTAGCATTCAAGAAGGTCACCGTGTGTATATGAGTCTGTAACGGCAGGTTATAAAGCGTTTCTAAACTACTCAGAAAAAAAATGGTCTTTTGCTGTGTAATTTCGGTAAGATTGATATCCACAAACAAAGAGCTTAAAAAAGCCGCATCTTGTCCTTTTATAGCGTTACTTGGATGCAGTATGTTGTAAGCTGTCGTTTCAGAAAACCGATTAACCACCGCTTCACGGCAAAAAAGTACTTCATTATTCTTCATTAAAGGTCCTTGCAAGAAGAGTAGACACAAAAAAATACTGTAACGCTTAGCCTAATACAATATCATGGCTAAAATGGATTAAAGCCTTAATTATAAAATGTTTGGAGTAAAATATGGCAAGCATGTTAGACGCTGTAGACCAGAGAACCAAGTTAGTAGGTGAAAACCGTTTGGAACTACTAATGTTCCGTCTTAGTGGAATGCAAATGTTTGCAATAAATGTGTTCAAGGTTCAAGAGGTGGTTCAGCTGCCAAAGTTGAACCAAATGCCACATAGACATCCCTCTGTCGCGGGTGTGACACATTTTCGAGGCAGAACTATTCCCGTAATTGACCTGTCTGAATCAATCGGTATGAAGCCAATTGATCGTACTCAACCTTCTAACTTGATTGTGACGGAATACAACAATACCGTTCAAGGATTTATGGTTGGTGAAGTAGACCGAATTATTAATATGAATTGGAATGAAATTCTACCACCGCCAGACGGAACAGGTCGCGAACATTATTTAACCGCTATAACGCGTGTAAATGATCGCATAGTCGAAATTATTGACGTAGAAAAAGTTTTAGCTGAAATATCACCTTATGACGGAACTATTAGCGATGACGTTATTGATAAAGACTTATTGTCTCTCGCTAAGGGATTAGAAGTGTTGGTTGTCGATGACTCTTCTGTCGCTCTTGCTCAATGTCGCTCTACATTAGACTACTTGGGTATAACAGTTCATGAAGCTAATAACGGTAAGCGAGGCTTGGAACAACTTAAAAAATGGGCTGCTGAGGGGGACGTGGTTCCTGAAAAGCTGCTCATGATGATAACCGATGCCGAAATGCCTGAAATGGATGGCTATCGTTTAACGAGAGAAGTGCGTGAAGATCCGGCATTAAAAGACCTTTACATCGTTCTTCATACATCACTCAGTGGTAGCTTTAACAAAGCTATGGTCCAGAAAGTAGGGTGTGATGACTTTCTTTCGAAGTTCCAGCCAGATAAATTGGCGACTCTGATTCAAGATCGAATTCGAAGTGTTGTTTATCGAGAATAAGCAGTTGCCGCTATTGTTTATAAAAAAAGCAGGCTACTAATGCCTGCTTTTTTATTACCTCACTTCCATAACAGAATCTAGGTTTTTTTATCTTATGCCAACGATTGAATTGATCCTATTGTTCATCCTTATTGGCGCTGCAACGGGGGCTATTTCGTCAATTATCAAAATTGCTCCTACCCTCATCGCTATTCCGACCTTATACTTTTTTCTTCCCGTGTTTAGCTTATCACTCCAAGATTTAATGCTACCTGCCATTGCCACTTGTATTACTGCTTTTATACCGACTCATCTTTATGCTTGGATAAAATCGATGAAGCATGGCGAAGTGGACTCCCAACACTTAATTAATTTCGCGCCGGGCATTGCTATGGGAGGGGTAATAGGTGCACAACTACTGTCTTTAGCCAGTTTTTTGGTGTTCAAAATAGGTTTTACCTTGATCGCATTGATCGCCATTCTAAACATAATATTACGATCTAGAACCAAAAAAACACACTCCATCGCTATTAATAAATTAGGTCATATACCCATTGGATTATTTATTGGAACGATGTCGCTGGTGTCGGGGAATTGCGGTCATACACTGGGGGAAAGCTTAAGCACACTTAAAGCGGTAGATCAGAGGCAGCGTCAAGGAAGCATAAATGGTTTTGTTGTGTTTGCATCTATTGCTGCTATGGTCGGTTTTATTTTTCCGGCACAATCCTTCGACCAAGCTACACTTTCTGGATTTTCAGGCGCAATACATGTCCCTTTAATGCTGGTTTTGGCATTTAGCCATTTGTTTTTTTATTGGCTTTGTCGTAATCGTGGCAATACATTAGACAAAAGCGTTCTATCAATCAGCTTTGTTATTTTTACTACCTGCTCTTTAATACGCTTATGGTTTTAATAAAACCACTTAAGAACGAAAAACACACTCAGGCTTCGCTACCAAAAAGTGAGCTCAATCGCGTCACAAAGATACGAAACTAAACAATTCAAAGTCTTAAAAGGCTTGGTATTTTCATTATTGCCCCCAATTTCATGGTTTATAATGAATCAACAATTCAAACCAAAAGGTATAGCATGAAAAACACGAGTGACTACGGTGTATTGATGATGAACTTGGGGACACCGGATGCCCCGAAGGCACCTGAAGTTCGTCGATTCCTTAGAGAGTTCCTCTCTGACTCTCGTGTAGTTGATCTGAACCCTTTGGTTTGGAAGCCTATTTTGAACCTCATTATATTGACTATACGCCCACCAAAAGTCGCTAAAATATACCAACAAGTCTGGATGGATGAAGGCTCGCCATTATTAGTATTAAGCCAGCGGTTAAAAGAAAATATAAAGAAAACATTGTGCGAAAAAACAGGGCAAAACATTCCTGTTGAGTTAGCAATGACCTATGGAAGCCCAAGTGTTGAAACCGCGGCCAATAAACTAAGAGAGCAGGGCGTTAAAAATATTGTTGTGATCCCTATGTACCCACAATTTTCAGCAACCACGACGGCTGCCGCTTACGATAGATTGATGAAGTCGCTAAAAAACTGCCCTCATTGGCCGTCATTACAGCTTTTGCACGATTACGCAGATCATCCGATGTACATTAAAGCGCTCTCTAATTCCATTCGAGCCCAATGGGACAAACAAGGAGAGCGGCGACACCTTGTATTATCTTATCATGGCATCCCAAAGCGATATGTCTCGAATGGAGATCCATACTCCCGTCGCTGTGAAATGACAAGCCGACTCGTTGCAGAAGAGCTAGAGTTGGGCGATCACGAATGGACTCATGTCTATCAATCTCGATTTGGGCGTGAGGAGTGGCTAAAGCCTTATGCAGATGCCACATTGAAAGCTCTGCCATCTATGGGCGTTAAAAAAATCAACGTCATTAGCCCTGCTTTTTCAATTGATTGCATAGAAACACTTGAAGAAGTGACATTAGAACTGGGTGATGAATTTAAAAACAACGGTGGTGTGGCTTTTGATTACATTCCCGCGTTAAACGACACGCCAGACCAAGTTGCACTGTATATAAATTTGATAGAACAAAATACCAAACAATGGAAGTAACATGACACTAAGACGTACAGAGTTCAAAGTGATTGCTTTTGATGCAGACGACACACTCTGGCGCAATGAAGATATTTTTATTCATGCGCAAGACGAATTTATTAATCTACTTCTGCCATATCATGACGAAACTTACATACGGTCTCACTTAGGTGATGTACAGATTCAGAATTTAGAGCACTTTGGTTATGGTATCAAAGGCTTTACGCTTTCCATGATAGAAACGGCCATTGAATTAACTGAAGGGCGTATTTCCGGTAACGAAATACATGAAATTATACAGCTTGCAAAATGCATGCTGGCATCACCTGTTGAGTTACTGCCTAACGTGGAAAACGTACTGTCTAAACTCGAAGGTAAAGCACGGTTGTTTGTGATCACCAAAGGGGATTTACTGGATCAAGAAAGTAAATTAGCACGTTCTGGGATTGCAGATTATTTTGAAACCATTGAAATAGTCAGCGATAAAACGTCTGATGCTTATCAACAGATATTGCAACGCCACAACATTCCTACCGAGCATTTCTTAATGGTAGGTAACTCCTTAAAATCCGATATATTACCGGTTCTGGATTTAGGAGCTCAAGCACTTCATGTACCTTATCACAGCACTTGGGACCATGAAAAAGTCACCGACGACACGTTATTACAATATCCTCAACTAACCACGCTCAACGATATAGCGGATCTTCTTGGCTGGTTAGATTTTTCATCTTTGAATAATAAACAGGCAGTATGATGAAATACATAAAAGAGTTTATAGGTTCACTTATTCTAATATCGACCTTGGCACAGGCCGAAGAAAGTACCCTTGATAAAGCGAAAGGCGGCGCACTTCAGCTATGGGATAAAACAAAAGAAACCACCATTGAATTAGCAGACAGCACCTCGGAAAAAGCAAGTGAAGTCGGCGGTAAAGCCTCTGATATTGGAAACAAAGCGTCCAAAAATGCCAAAGAAACGGGTGCCGTGGTTTGGGATAAAATGAAAGAAGTAGGAGCCGCTACGGCTGAGGGCGCTAGGAAAGGGGCTTCAAAAATTAGAAAGTTAGTAAGTGCAGAAGATTGCAAAGAAGACAGTGCGCTTTGTTATAAAGATAAAGAGTAACGCTCATGCAGGAAAAAGACCGCAAAACACCTAGAACAAGTAACTGGGAACAAGAGTTCTTAGAGCAGGACGATGCTCATATAACATCAGCCAAAGTTCGTTATCGTTGTCCCAAATGCGAAAGTTTACTGGTTTTAAAAGAAGGTGCTAATGGGGCGTTCTGGGGGTGCGAATCTTATCCTGTCTGTGATTACACTGCTAATGACGAAGAAGGAAAACCGGTTAGGGCAAAGCGCTATCTGTGTCCTTCCTGCCAAGCCCCTTTAAGAAAAAAAACCTTTAAAGACAATGTATTTTGGGGTTGTACGAATTACCCTGAATGCAAGGTAACCGTAGAAGATGATCAGGGCGTACCGTCTAGTACAAAAAAATATCCGTGCCGTACTTGTGGTCATTATTTAGTGAGAAAAAAAAGCAAAAATGGATACTTCTGGGGCTGTATTACTTATCCAAAATGCACAAATACACTAAACGATGACAAAGGTTTGCCAGTTTTAAAGAAAAAACACTAATTCGCTTAATGTCGTACTTGTTCTATCTGCAATAGCGCCTCGTCTATATTGGTATAACAAAACCTAAAGCCTTGTTTTTCCAGTTTTTGAGGAACAATTTTTGCCCCTTCAGTCAACAAACAGGCCATTTCACCAAATAGAAGTTTAAGCATCCACTTAGGTGTAGGTAACGCAGCCGGGCGATTGAGTGACGCCGCGTAAGACTTGGCGAAGTGATCTTGCTCTATTAATTGAGGGGCAACTAGGTTGTAAGCTCCAGTATAGGTTTGATCATCTATAGCAGTAAATATTGCTTCAACAACATCATCAATATGAACCCATGAAAACCACTGCTTTCCTCCCGCAATAGGCCCGCCTAAACCAAATAAGAATGGCGTTCGCATTTTACTTAAGGCTCCTCCATCGCCGAGCACTACCCCTAATCGAAATATTACAACCCGCGTTTGATCTTGATAAAATGCTGTAGCAGAGGCCTCCCATGCTGCACAAAGATCATGAGAAAAACCCTCTTTAGGGGGGGTGCTTTCATAAAAAACACCTTGACTTGCTACACCGTAATAACCCACCGCTGACATTGAAATAAGTAGTTTTGGTGGGTATTTTAATGCGCTCTTAATGTTATTAGTTAATTCAACCCGGCTATTGAGCAAAGTTTGTTTGCGTTTTTTTGTCCATGGGCGACTAGCAATATTCTCACCTGCTAAATTAATAATCACATCGAACTGCTCATTTAGCACGCTCAAAGACGCTAAAGTGAGTTGATTGATGCTGGCGTCTAATCGGTTATCCACCTGCCTTACTAGGGCATAAATATGATGGTTGGCGGTTAATAGTTTTTTAAGCAAGGATCGCCCAATAAATCCTGTCGCCCCAGACAATAGTATCTTCATTTTATAATGCTCCATGTATTGCAATAATCACTATGTTACGTACAAAAAAAGAAATAGGATCAATAACTTCCTAAGTTTAGGTCATTATCTGTTTTTCCTTAAGTTTGATCAGAAGATTTAAAGGTTTTTTAATCTGCACCTTCTTTTTCTGAAATAGGATGGCTAAAATGGGGAATCGAGAAACATTAGGTATCAAAATGCTACACAAAGAATACGATCACATCATACTTCTTGCACACGGAAGCCCTGATCCTCTTTGGAAACAGCCCTTCGAATCTCTCTATCATCACGTTACTCAAACCTATGGCGAGAATAATGCGAGCTTGGCGTATATGGAATTAACCTCACCTTCACTAGAAGATGTCATTGCGTTACTAGATAAAGACGTTCGAAGCGTGGCTGTGTTGCCACTTTTTCTGGCAGTAGGCCGTCATTTAAGACAGGATGTACCTGCACAAATAGCGGAATTGCAACGAGATGATTTACACATAGAATTATTGTCTCCAATTGGAGATGATGAGTTAGTAAAGCAGGCTATGCAGACGGTAATTGCCCATCATTTAGGTAAGGTTTAAGTATGCCATTATTATTAGTGGATTCATGGAGTCGAATGAATGCTGTTTAAACACTTACCTGACGAAATATTTCAGGCATTAAGCGGCTCAAATAGAGCTTTGATTGAAGCTGTTTTAAATGATCTGGCTGGCGTTTTTTATGATCATGCAGAAGATCCGATAAAAGATAAATCGACCATTATAGAATCGATTGAAGACACGCTTCATAAATTGGATACGCTTGCCTGGCATGACGAACAAAAAGAGCCTTTTGACTCGCCAAAGACCATTCACGATTATGCGTTAAGAATTTATCATCGCTTAGTGAACACTGGCTGGTTGGTCGAAGAACAAGAACTGTACCGCGTTAGCGTATTAATGACGCCTCAAATATCCATGTTACTTCGATCTTTAGTCGAGATCAGCCAACACGGTAAGCGTAACTATGGCGCAACCGTTTTGAGTATTCTTAGTAACCTAGAAGCCGTCGCTAAAAACCCTAAAGAACGCGGGGTAACGCTTCGTCAGTCTGCAGAAGCGTCAAGAGACTTTTCAGCGCATCTGAACCAAATATTACTGGGCATTCGCAGTTTGCAAAGAGAGCTTTTTGCGACGCGCGATCCAAAAGCCATTGTTGCAGGCTTCTTTGACTTATTTGTAGAGGGTATTTTGATTGCTGACTACAAGACGATCAAAACCAGCAACAACCCCTTTCGCTTTCGTCGCCAAATACTTGAATTGACTCAAGACTTTTTAACCAACCCAGACACCATGGGGCAGGTTTCTCAGTGTTATGTTGATCAGCAGCTTATTTCTATGGCCGAAGCGCAGGCAATGGTTGAGAAAGACTGTCGCGATATCATTCAGACATTTAGCAATATTGAGCAACGCTTAGAGCGCATTGATGAATATCGATACCGATTAGAGAAGCGTGCAGCGGATACCGCACGTTATATGGACAGCTCTCGACCAGGCATGGCCAATAAGATCGCTGGCATTATTTCAGATGTTGCAAAGTACGACACCTTGCCCATATTAAAACAGGTTGTAGGCGCTCGGTTTGTTGGTATGGCTTCTGCTGCCCAACCGACTAAACGACGTGAACCGCCACCGCCTCGAGTGATGACTCCAGCGGAAGTGTCTGCTGACGCGATAAAAGCACGTGATCAACAGCGGCGCTTCCATGAGGCTCGCCAAGTCACCATTCCGAAAATGCAAAGCTATCTAGAAAAACAAATGAACTCTGGAAACAGCAAACATATTTTAGATTTCACTATTGAATCGGTTGAAGACTTTGTTTGTTTTGACCATTTACGCTATATCGGTTCGCTGGGCGTCAGTGCTAAAAGATTAGAAGACTTATTTGAAATACACTTTACCAATCAGTATTTGGATGTACATGAGTTCGTTGAATGTCGCGAATTTAATGTGGTACGTAGGAGCAAAGCGTAATGCTTAGAGAATTAAAAAAAGTTGTTGAAGAGTCCGGTAAAGACGCTCAAGAATTCCAACAGACCGCAAATTTTGTCATTGCGAATCAGTTCGCGAGCGCTTATAAGCATGGTCAGCGAAAGCATTACCTTCTATTAGAGTCCTACCAAGAATATTTTGATCGATTGTTTGATGCCCTAGGCATGAAACTCTATATCAATGAGAATGAACGACTCGCGGGCGTCCTACCCATTCAAAAAGAAGCCTTTGTTCGTTTAAAAACAGATGAGACATTATTTCTATTAGTGCTTCGCCAGATTTACGAAGAAAAAATTGAAAATTTTGAAGTAGATAATGGCTTTGTTGCTACCAATACGCACACGATACTCGATAGATTTGTGCAACTGGTTAAACGCGAAATTCCAAACGAAACACGCTTCAAAGATATTTTGGCGTTGTTTAGTCGCCATGGCATTGTTATTCGTGGAAAATCTTACGAAGAAGACAGCAAAAACCAGATGATTAATATCACTCCTGTCGTCAGGTTAATTGTCACAGAAGCCTACCTAAGACAATTAGAATCATTCAATGGCGCAGAACCTGATGAAGACGATGTCGCTGACACAGATGTTGAAACAGAAACAGTGCAAGCAACCAATCAAGACTAGGGCCAAAATATGAAAAAGCTAAATCGAATCGTATTAGTGAATTGGTACCTACTTGGTGCAGAAGAAATTAATATTCGTGGAAATACCGCCATTGTTGGACCAACGGGTTCAGGCAAATCGTCGTTACTTGATGCCATACAAACAGTATTAACAGGTGCCAGTAAGCGTCACCTTAATTACAACGCTAGCGCAAATGATGGCAAAGCCAGTGGCCGTAGCATTCGTTCTTATATTTTGGGCATGATAGATTCTGGCCAAGCAAACGTAAAAGCATTGGGGACTCAGCCAAGACAAGACGCCACCAGCTATCTGGCATTGGTTTTTGAAGACAGCGTCACCGGCAATGAATCAACTCTTGGTTTAGCATTAAGCGCTTCATTGGCGTCGCCAGAAGAAGACGTACTGGGTCGTTTTGTATTGCCTAATTTTGGCGCAAAAAAGTCTGACTTTATCGATGCAATGGAAGGCAAAAGCTACAAAGCTAAGCCTTGGATCGAAGTTCGTGAGTCGATGAAAAAGGTGTGTTTAGATCCCTACATTAAATCGGGTAGCGCGTCGGCTACCCAATACATAAATCGCTACCTTGAAGAGTTAAGCCCAAGCCCAGATCAACTTATCACTCTGGATAGTTTCCTTAAAAACTTCAAGAATGCGTTGAAATTTGTCCCTATTGCCTCGCCTACACGTTTTGTACAAGATTTTGTATTGGCCGAAGCGCCGCTTCAGGTTGGTGCTTACCAGAAGTCTTTGAATGAGTATCGTCACTTAGAAGCCAAAACGTTAGAAGTTTCCAAGCGCATTGATGATCTAAAACTGATTCAGCAAGACTGCGAGAAAAAGCATCAGCAAGAGCAAAGTGCAATCAACTATCAATGGATCGCAACTGAAGCTCGTTTTGATGAGTTGGGCAGTAAACAAGACGACATTCAAGATCAATACGAACTTCAAAAAGAACGCGAAGAAGAGATTGAAGAAGAACTAGCGACGCAAGGAAGTTTGTTAAAACAGCTACAAGGCCAATTGCTTCGTTTTGAACAGCAATACGAACATTCTGACGTTGGTTTGAAGCTGCAACAATTAGAGCAAAGTAAAAAGCTTTTAGTATTGCAAGGTCAGCAAGATCAAAAAGCGATTTTACAAGTACGCCAGCTCACTTTGCTTTTAGGGGCTCTTAATTCTTTTGAAGATTTACTGTCGAAAGAAACAAGAAGCCTAGTGAAGGAGTTTTCTGCATTTAATGGACTGATCACCGAAGATGGCCGTATTGAAGGCAATCTAAAGCCGTTAACCCAGAAATTAATAGCACTAAATGACATTTTAGATAAAGAAAAGTCTCAAGTGTTTGCGCAACGTTCAGAACTGAATCGTAATATCCTGAACTTGAAAGATGAATGTAAACAACTGGAATCCGATGTTTCTTCGCTAAAAGGTGGCGTTAGTCCACTTTCACAGAATACAAAACGTCTTATTGCATTACTTAACGACGCCAATATTAAGGCGACACCATTAAGTCATTTAGCAGAAGTGACCGATAGAAAATGGCAGGATGCGATTGAAGGCTACCTTGGCGCTCAACGTGAAGCGCTGATCGTAGAACCGGATGACGCAGAAGAAGCCATCCGTATATTTCGAGCTCACCGACGTCAGTTAATGGGCTGTCGAGTTATTGATACAACCCAAACACGACTCTGGTTAAATCGTGGAGACAATAATTCGGCATTGCGCTTTATTCGTTGTAATAATGATCACGCTCAAGCTTATATTAATCGACGTTTAGGTGGTATTAAGCCCGTCGAAACTGAACGTGAATTACTCCGTGAAGACAGTGCAATGACAGCCGACGGCATGTTGAAACTGGCTGGGACGATTTCTACTATTCGGTTTGTACCTCACATGATGGTCGGCATCAATACCGAAGGTATGCGTGAGTCACGCGAAAAGCAGCTTACAAGCCTTAGTAGTGAGTTGATGAACTTCTTAAAAGCAGACCAGCGTCTTGAGCAGGCTGATTCATTACTCGGTCGAGTGATAGCCAATAATCAATTTGATGCAGACAGTATTGGCAATGCAAGTCATACCGTTACTCGATTAACCCAGGAATTAGAATCGGTTGAAGCCGAAATGTCACAGCTTCAAAAGCATGATGACACGGAACTTCAAGATCGTATCGAAGAACTGAAAATACGCATTGCTAATGTTGAATTAGAGCAGAAGAAGCTGGACCGTGAACGCCAACAAATTGCAGAGCAGTTTGGAGCGCTAAACACACAAAAAAGCCAATTGAGTTCTGCACTCGCAGCATTAGATGAAGAGCGCAATCGACTAACTTCTAACCCGAGATACGATGCAGAATTTGCAAGTGAGCGCTATTCATTATTAGAAAGCAGCATGGTAAATGGGGCGGCTATCTATAAAGAAGCCATCAGTCGAGCTGAAAAAGCCAACGAGAAAGCACGCAGCTTTGACCAGAAGGTACGCAAAGATGTCGCAGATCATTACGGAAAATACCATCAAGCGAATTTAGACAACGATGTTCAACTAGATTACTTAGAGTCTAAATTTGAAGAGTTTGAACATTATGTCTCTTATCAAATCGACATTCTGAGCGAAACTGAATTGGCCAAATACGCGAAACGCGCGGAGCTGGCTCGTAAAGAAGCAGAGGAAACCTTCCGCTCGGATTATGTGTCTAAGTTGAAAGACTCTTTAGACCAAGTTGCTCATATTATTCGAGAGCTCAACCACAGTTTAAAGCGTAGACCCTTTAACTTGGAAATCTATCAATTCCGTTATTACCCTAACGGGGATATGAAAGACATTCTCGACCTTGTTGAACGCTTTAGCGCGCAAGATCAGGCAAATGTAGGTGGATTGTTTGACCCGCACCTAAGTGATGATCCTGAGCATGCACGCGCTATCGCATCCATTCAGGAACTTATATCGGATGAAGACAAGCAACAAGACCTTGCTGACTATCGTAAATTTTATAACTTCGAAGTCGATATTTTGGACGCCGAAGGCAATAAAAAAACCACTCTGAGCCAGCGTATTCAAACAGGGTCTGGTGGTGAGCACCAAATACCATTTTACCTAGCCATTGCGGCTGCCCTCTCTACTACGTATCGATTACATGAAACCATGGAAGGGGATATCGTTGGTGGATTCTCTTTGGCCATGTTTGACGAGGCGTTTAACAAAATAGACATGGTAAAAACCTCAACGTGTATGGGCTTTATGAAAGACATCGGTCTGCAAGTAATCGCCGCAGCACCAGATGATAAACGTGCCGTAATGGCCGCTAACATGGACACCATTATCAGCGTGTGGCGTGAAGGTGGTGCGGTTTCCATTGACGTAGCTTACCCAAAAGAAAAGGGCCAAGTACTATTGAATGGAGAGTCCAACAGCTTGTTAACGTCGGCATAATAGGAAAACTATGAACGTACAAACGCAAATTGACCAACGCATTAATGAAAAAATCGATATACATCATATGACGCTTGAAAACGAGAGTTATATGCACAATGTCCCTGAGGGAAGTGAGTCTCATTTTAAACTTGTTTTGGTCAGCGATGTATTCCAAGGAAAGAGATTGGTTCAGCGACATCAACTTGTGTACGCAACACTGCAAGAAGAAATGACAAAAATCCATGCACTTGCAATGCACTTGTATTCGATTCAAGAATGGAGTAGGCGTAATGCGCTTGCTCCTTCATCGCCAAAATGCCACGGAGGCGAGTAGGGCTAATGCCCAAAACTCGACGCGCTAATGAGTATTTCAGTCACAGCAAATGATTCTATAAACACGGTGACAATCACGATTGTTGGCAGCTTCGACTTTTCCTTGTTTAATGATTTTCGTGAGGCTTATTCTGACCTCACGAATCATTATAAAGTCTATGTTGTTGATATGAGCATGGTTGAATATTTAGACAGCGCGGCACTGGGTATGCTGTTGAGTATGAGAAATACCATTGAATTAGGGAGTAATATTCAGCTAAAAGGAGCAAATGCCTTCATTAAAAATATTCTAATGATTTCTCGTTTCGACAAACGCTTCGATATTCAATAAGGCAAGACAGATGAAATTATTATGCGTAGACAGTGAACCCGTTTACCGCGAAATTATTTCTTTGTGCGCGGAAAAAGAAAATGTCACGGTCACGAGTGTCAGCAGTTACGAAGATGCTGTTCAGGCTTTTATTGACTATGCACCAGACATGGTGACGTTGGATGTTGTTGTAAAAGGCGGTAGTGGCTTCGATCTCGTTAAAAAGCTCAAAGCATTATCTGGCAATCGTTTCATCCCTATGATTTTTCTCTCTTCACAGACTTCAGATACTGTTATGGATAGGTGCTTTAAGTCTGGAGCGGATGATTTTATTCCAAAACCATTTAATGAAGTACTTTTCAACATTAGACTAAAAACGCACATGCGTCATGTCGAGTTAATGAAAGAAATGTACCGTAAAAACAAAGCGCTCACTTATTTTCAAACGATGATAGAACGTGAGCATGAAATGGCTCACCACGTTCTTGATCACATTCAAACGCGCAGCGAAAACAACTCTGAGCATGTTGTTATTACTCGACTATCAGCTGCTAGCTTTAATGGCGATCTCGCCTTAGTAAAGACTCGATCAGACGGCGCTCGCCTAATTTTTGTAGGCGATTTTACGGGGCATGGCCTACCCGCTTCTATCGGTGCATTACCCGTCATGCATGCTTTTTTTGACGCCGTTGATGATTTACTCGATGTGAATGAACTCGCAGGGCAGATGAACAGAATACTATTCAGTATTTTGCCCGATTATATGTTTTGTGCAGGCTACTTAATATTAATGACTCCAAACGGTGAAATTCTGTATTGGGGAGGGGGAATGCCAAACGCATTGATTCGAAGAGCTTGTGGCGCTATAGACTATTTACGATCGAATCATATGCCATTAGGTATTCTTCCTGCATACGAATTTGAAGCCGATGTGCAAAGCAACAAATTGAATGTGGATGATACACTGGTGATTGTTTCAGACGGCGTCTTAGAGCTTAAAAACTGTCGTGATGAGATGCTTGGAGACGATCAGGTGGAAAAACTAATTTCAAGTTCTTACGCAGAAAAAAGTCTCATTTTGGCGCAAAAAATGACAGAAAAAAAGCTCACCGAGTACCGAGGTGAATCGGTGCAGCTTGACGACATCACTCTTGTCGCACTGAGGAATTAACGCCTGCAGCAATAAGAGCCGCAGGCTGTCTATAATATTAAGACTTTTTAGCGCCTTTTTTCTTATTCTTATTGCCTTGTGCTTTATGCTGAGGTTTTGGAAAAGGTCTTTTTTCAGGCTCAGTACGCAATACTAAAAATAGGTCCGTTAAGACGTCAGGTATCTGAGCAATACAAGAATTAGTCAATTTTTCACTGGCTCTAATCTCAATCACTTCTTCGTCATCAAATAAATCAGAAGCAACCATAATAGGTAGCAACAACTCGGCAACCACTTCTTCTTTTTCAGACTCAAACCAAGCGCTTTCAGTCATAAATACCCCCTCCATAAAACCGGAGGCCCATTCTTGTAATTCGCTCAACTCTTCTGGGGATTGCCCCATTTCTAG
Source organism: Marinomonas primoryensis (assembly GCF_013372285.1). NCBI lineage: Bacteria > Pseudomonadati > Pseudomonadota > Gammaproteobacteria > Oceanospirillales > Oceanospirillaceae > Marinomonas > Marinomonas primoryensis. The sequence continues at coordinate 2,126,798 of NZ_CP054301.1, forward strand.
CTCACAAGGGATCATAAAGCCATCTTCAGACTCCAGCTCTTTTTGAATATCAATAAAAAGACGTGATAAGTATTGAAGTATTTGCTTTTCTTGTTTTTCATTTTCGAATTTAGGTGTGTCTTCAAAGATAACGGGCAGCCACTTCTCCTCAGCTGTGCTAACAGGACAAATAGACAATGCCGTTAAGAAGCCATGTGTCATAACAAAGTTTTGACATTCCTCATGAACTTGATCCGACTCCAAAAAACTTTCTAACGTTTCTAATTCAAGATCATCAAGAGGTTGGTGTGCCATGTAAATAATTCCCTAATACAGATTAAGTATCCGATTCTAGCGAAAAGAAGGTGAAAAATCGATGCAGAAAGTGCGTGGTTAAGGGATAATTCCCAAATGAACTTAAAGAAACGTACACTTTCCCGTTTAGGCCACACCGAATATCGTCCACTGCAAGAAGAAGCAATAGACGCATTATGCTCTGGTCGAGACGTTTTACTCGCGGCGCCAACAGGCGGCGGAAAATCTTTGGTTTACCAAGCGGCTGGACTCATTAGAAATGGCGTCGCGGTCATTGTCAGCCCTTTGTTATCCCTTATGTCTCAGCAAGTGGATGAATTGAATAAGAAGGGCATTAGGGCACAGTTTCTTAATTCCACATTAAACCCTGGCGAACAAGATGATCTTGTTTGGGCGTTACGACATAAACACATTGATTTGCTGTATCTATCTCCAGAAAAACTGGTTCAACCTTCCGTGATCGGATTTCTTCATAGTTTTGACATTGCTCTGTTTGCCATTGATGAAGCTCACTGTATTTCTCAATGGGGTAATTTTTTCAGGCCTGAGTACAGTCAATTAGGTCAGCTTAAAGCTTTTTTCCCTGATGTCCCTATCATCGCGCTTACCGGAACAGTCGATAAAGAGACCATGACTACGATTCAAGAGTCGTTGCAACTTCATGACTGCCTTGTTATGAAAAACAGCTTCGACCGTGCCAACATTAATATTCAAATTGCACAAAAAAGAAAAGCCAAGCAACAAATATTGTATTTTCTGCACCATGAAGTACCGGGCGAAACAGGAATTATTTATTGCCGCTCTAGAAAGAAAACAGAAGACATTGCTAGTTGGCTGAGCCATTTAGGACTGCCCAGTTTGAGCTACCACGCAGCAATGACAGAGGAAGATAAACAAAGAAACCATAAAACCTTTGCTGAGCAATATGGCACCATCATGGTCGCAACCACGGCGTATGGAATGGGTATTGATATCGCCCATGTGCGGTTTGTAGTGCATTTGGACTTGCCTAATAGCCCAGAATCGTATTTTCAGGAAGTAGGTCGGGCTGGTCGCGATGGAAAACCAGCGAAATCACTTTTGCTGTATGGCCTTCAAGATATGTTACAAGCTCAGCAGCTTGCCGCTTCACAGCCTTTGGCAGCAGAGAAAGAAATTCAACACTTAGGCAACTTATTTCAAATCTTAGAAGGGCGCGGTTGTAGGCGACAAAATTTACTGTCTCACTTTGATGAAAACATTCCCGCTTGCCTTCACTGCGATCGCTGCCTTTCTACAAAATCAGAGCAAAATATGACAACAACCAGCCAAAAGTTTTTGTCACTAATTTATCACACAAAAGGCTTACAGCCATTTGCATTACTCATCCAAATTTTACTGGGAAAGAGAACCAAAGCCGTAAGTGCCATCAGAGCGGAGTTACTCCCATTATTTGGCAAGGGGAAAGAGCTAAACGAAGTGCAATGGAAGTCTGTTGTGCGTCATTTAATCGCCTATGAATACATCAAAATTGGCATATCTAGTATTTTCACAGTGCAAATTACTGAAAAATCACGAAGTGTACTGCAAGGTAAAACGCAAATTATTATTCCAAGCGAACACTATTACCCAGCACTTCAGGAAGACCAACTGGCGTTAGACAAGGTTAAGTGGCATAAGATTTTGGCATGGAAATACGAATACGGAAAAATAAACTTGAGCGACACTCAACTTAGGTTAATTTGTTTACATAAACCCAACTCTATTGCTTCATTAAGTCGCTTAACTGGGCTGTCAAAAGAAAATGTGGCTGATTTTTCCGAAAGCTTGATGAAAATCATTCACGAATCGAATCCAAAAGAGGTCAGTACATCATGCCTATGACGTCTAAAAATATGACGGCAGATTATGATGCATTAAACATCATTATTGATAAGGCAAATGTATGTTTCAATCAGGCAAACACGTTTTTTGGTCATGAATTTATCCCCGCAACGTGCAACCTAAAACAAAGAGGGAAGGCAGCAGGTACAGCGCACTTACAAAAGAATGAACTGCGCTTTAATCATTTTATGTATCAACAAAATCCAGACGAGTTTGTCAGCACGGTAGTTCCCCATGAGGTGGCCCATATCATTGTTTATCAAATTTATGGTGATACAGTGAGACCTCACGGTAAAGAGTGGCAAGCGGTTATGCAGAAAGTCTATGGTATTAGGCCAAGTAGGACTCATTCCTTTGATGTGCCTCCTCAAAAGCAATCCTATGAATATCATTGCTCCTGTCAAAAGCACCACTTTAGCAAGCGTCGCCATACTAGAGCTCAACAGGGCGTTGAATACGTTTGCAGAGGATGCCGATCAACATTACAATTTGTAGATCTAAATAAGTAACTGCGTACATAAAGCAGAAGGAAATTGATTTTTTATACACTTTTGTCGTATATCCTCCATTTTATATGCGATTCCACCTTCATTTATAGTAATATAGGCACGTTTTGTTTAAAGCGTATATATGATGGACTTATCTAATAAACCCAAAGAAAAACTTGAGCTGAATAAGCTCCAAAAACGCCTTCGTAGATTAACAGGCCAAGCGATTGCTGACTTCAACATGATTGAAGAAGGTGACAAAGTGATGGTGTGTCTATCCGGTGGCAAAGACTCTTACACTATGCTTGAGATTTTACGAAATCTACAAGCTAGCGCACCGATTAATTTCAGTATCGTTGCGGTCAATCTAGATCAAAAGCAACCCGGTTTTCCTGAGCATATTTTACCAGCTTACTTGGAAGAGGTAGGAGTAGACTTTCATATTCTAGAACGTGACACATACAGCATTGTGAAAGAAATTATACCTGAAGGTAAAACCACTTGCGGTTTATGTTCTCGTTTGCGTCGTGGATCCTTGTATGGTTTCGCGGAAGAAATTGGAGCGACAAAAATAGCACTTGGTCATCATAGAGATGACATTCTTGAAACGTTATTCTTAAATATGTTTTTTGGTGGAAAAATGAAATCTATGCCGCCAAAGCTTTTAAGCGATGATGGCAAACATATCGTTATTCGTCCATTGGCGTACTGCAAAGAAAAAGACATTGAGACATTTTCCGTTATGAAGGAGTATCCCATTATTCCTTGTAATCTTTGCGGTTCCCAAGAAAACCTACAGCGACAAGTTGTTAAAGACATGCTGCAAAAATGGGAACAAGAGTTTCCGGGACGAACAGAAACCATGTTTACCGCTATGCAAAATGTCGTTCCGTCACACTTAGCGGACAAAGAATTATTTGATTTTAAAGGGTTAAAGCAGTCGCCAGCGGCCTTTGACCGATTAAATATTATTTCATTATAGGATAAGAGAAATGAACCTCACACATAAAACACTATTGTTAACCGCCGGTATTCTAGGGTCATCTCTCGTAAATGCTTCAACTGCTTCTGTAGGTTTAACGAATGACACTGTTAAAGGTGACGTTAATCTAAACATGGGAACTTTTGGTATCGATGTAGGAATGAGCTACGATAAAGACGAAAGCCTTTCTACAGGACATATCGGCTTGAATGTAGAAGATTCCGAAGGGGCAGGTGGGCCTTTACAAGTAGGTATTGGTGTTCGTTTATATGCGATAGACGCTGATCGGAAGCAAGAAGAGGACTTATCTTTAGCGCTAGCGCTTGGTGGTTGGTACCGCTACACTCTTCCAGAAGCAAACCGAATAAGTATTTATGGGTCTTTGTATTACGCACCTGAAGTACTTTCCTTTACCAACCTTGATCATATGTACACTTATGAGTTTCGCGCTGAATACATGACAATGCGTAATGCACGCGTCTATCTTAGCTATGGTAAAACAACAGCTATATATGATGACAATAGTCGAATAGAAGCTAATAAAGGCTTATCTATTGGTGCATCAGTAGACTTTTAGTCTTAAAAAATTTCGCATATAAAAAAGGTGGCTCAGCCACCTTTTTTATATTTTGATGTTAACTAAAATCATTCTCCATCATAGGCGCACAGACTAAAAACAGGAATATCGCTGTCTCTTAACTTCTGGCTTCCACCAAGATCTGGCAAGTCAATAATCGCTGCTACTTCTTTGATGTTTGCGCCTTGCTTGGTCAATAATTTAATCGCTGCGAAAAGCGTACCACCAGTGGCAATTAAATCATCAAACAGCAACACTTCATCGCCAGCCTTTACCGCGCCTTCTTGGATTTCCAATTCAGCGTCACCGTATTCTAAAGCGTATTTCTGTGAAATGGTTTTGCCTGGAAGCTTGCCTTTCTTTCTAACTAAAATTAGAGGCTTCTGTAATTCGTAAGCCAATACTGCCGCGATCAAAAAGCCTCGAGCATCAATACAAGCAATATGAGAAATGTCCGTGGATATGTAACGATGAACATAAGCATCCACCACCATCCTCATGCCTTTTGGGTCGCTAAAAATAGGCGTAATATCACGAAAGCTAACGCCTTCTTTTGGCCAGTCTTCTACAGTTTGTATTAGTGATTTAACATAAAAATCGTCGTAAAGCATATCTAGTAGCGCCTCAATATATCAATCAAATTCGAGCAATTTTACCACAATCGCTAGCAACCCCAATGAGTTTTTGCATTTCGGGAAAATTGAGTATTTCAATTTCTTTACCATCGACGTGTATTAATTCACTTTTTTGGAATCGTGTAATCACACGACTCACGGTTTCAACCGCTAAACCAAGATAATTCCCTATCTCGCCACGAGACATAGACAAACGAAACGATGACGCCGAATAACCACGTATTTTAAACCGATTAGATAAGTTCAGTAAAAAAGATGCAACTTTTTCATCTGCATTCTTTTTACCCAATAAAACCATCATCTGTTGATCATCAGAAATTTTACGACTCATTATTCTAAATAATTGGTGCCTTAAAGAAGGGATCTGAACGGAGAGGTCTTCTAAGTGAGTAAATGGAATTTCACAAACTGTTGTTGTTTCCAAAGCCTTTGCTGAAACAGGGTACTTATTTGAGTCAATTCCACTAAGACCAACTAACTCACTAGGACAATAAAAGCCTGTGATTTGCTCTTCACCATAAGAAGTAATGTTAAAAGTCTTTAAGGTGCCGGAACGAACAGCATAAACAGAGTTGAAGGTATCCCCTTGACGAAATAAAAACTCCCCTTTTTTTAGAGGCTTTTTGCGCTCAATAATTTGATCTAGTTTATTGATGTCTTCATCCGCTAATGCAATTGGTAGGCAAAGCGCACTTAAGCTGCAATTTTGGCATTGCGAAGTAAGCGTACTGTTAAATCGTGATTGTGTGTGTGTCATTGCCATGTGAATCTCCCTGATTTCGATCTATATAACTTTTGAGTATTTTATAGAGTTATTCAAATATTTATCGAAAACCATACAAATACAACGAATAAGTAATCTACCGCGTTCCGTGACTTTTATAGTGGCCTGCACACCACCGCGATGAACTTCCACCATCTCATCATCGACCATAGGTTTTAGCATGTCTACTTCTTCACCAAAATAGTCGAAAAAACGTATATTAAACATTTTCTCGATAATGACAGTATTGAGTTCAAACTGCGCAATGAGCGTCATAATCACTGTGTGACGAATTCTATCATCTAAGTCGCTTATATAGCCTTTTGATATGGCCAATTGCCCCTTCTCGATACTATTTCTATATTTTGAAAGATCGGTATGGTTTTGAATATAAACGCCTTTTATATCACTAATGGCAGACACACCAAAAGCAACCAAATCAGTACCCGCATGAGTAGTATAGCCCTGGAAATTCCGCTGCAATTCGCCTTGCTTTTGAGCTTTGGCCAAGCTATCACCGGGCTTTGCGAAATGGTCCATGCCAATGTATTCATAGCCAGCCGAAATTAAAGATTCGATGCTCATTTTTAGCAAATCAAGCTTCATACTTGGTGATGGTAAGCTTTCATCCAATATACGCCGTTGAGATCGAAACCGTTCTGGCAAATGGGCATAATTAAAAAGAGAGATTCTTTCTGGCGATAACGCCACGACATCAGCTAACGTCGCCCTAAAACCTTCCATTGATTGATAGGGCAGGCCATAGATAAGATCGAAGTTTATCGATTTGATATTTAGTTTTCTGGCATCGCTAACCAAATCGGCTACCATTTTTATAGGTTGAATTCGATGGATAGCCTCTTGAACTTTAGAATCAAAATCTTGAACGCCGATACTGATTCTATTAATACCCATATCGGTTAGTAACTTAAGCTTAGAGTACGTAATTTCACGCGGGTCAATTTCGATACTGTAGTCTTGAGTTCCGTCATTAATCAAATTGAAATACTGCTTTATGTCACTAAACAACGACCGAATAAGCTCTTCTGTTAAAAAGGTCGGCGTACCTCCGCCAAAATGCAACTGCGTTACTTTTCTTGTGTGATCCAGCATAAGGCTACGCAGTCTCATCTCTTCACCCAAGAGCTCAACGTATTCGACACCTTTATCATACTGCTTAGTCACAATTTTATTGCAGGCGCAGTAATAGCAAAGGTGCGCACAGAAAGGAATATGGAAATACAAGCTAAGCGGTTTTTCTGATGGCATTAGCATCTTATCAATCAGAGCTATTTTGCTTATCGTTGAGTCAAATTGTGGCGCTGTAGGGTAAGAAGTATAGCGAGGTCCAGATAAATCGTACTTGCCAATAAGTGAAGAGTCCCAGATCATGGTGTGTTCCTATTAAAATTTCTAATAGGAGTGTACTCTTTTGTAAAGTGGAATCTTCTGATCCAGATCAATGATTACCGTCCCCGATTAAGAAAGTTTGAATGAAAAGCGTCGTGTTTTATAGCCAACAAGGTTCTAACCCTCTCTCGAATCTGATCTAATACTATTTTCAAAAATGGTCATCATGAATACTCTCCCTTTTTATATCGCTCATGGCGCAGGTGCAGGCCACAACAACCCTTTCTTAAAACGACTTTGTGAGAAAATTTCAGAGCAGAGAAAGCACACTATCATTCCTGTCACTTTTTCCTACATGCAAGAGCAGGAGCTGTCTGGCAAAAGAAGACCACCCCCTCGTTTCAATACTCTGATCCCCGAATACAGTGATTTAATTAAACATGAGCAAGCCTGTATTGTCGGTGGCAAATCAATGGGGGGACGAGTAGCGACGCAGCTAACAGAGCTTGCTATGGTAAAAGCAGTAGTCTGTTTCGGTTTTCCTTTTTATCCAGCGGGTAAGCCCGAAAAAAATAGATTATCTTTCCTATCAGAACTTCAGGTTCCATGTCTCATTATTCAAGGAACAAGAGATCAGCTCGGTTCCTATGAATGGGTAAACCAACAATCGCTACCGAACCTTGTTGAAATTATTTGGGTAGAAGGCGCCGATCATGATTTTAAAACACTTAAAAAACACGGTAAAACAATAAACGACACCATTTCAGAATTAGCAACTAGCACTCATAACTGGTTACAAGCAAACACTTAAATGGCTCACAAAGCTTTGAATATTTTCATTGAATAGATAATTATTTATTAAACATTGAGAGGAAGATTATGGAACACCACGCTCTGCTTGATGCAACCGATTTACTGTGTCCAGAACCTGTAATGATGCTGCATGTTGAAATGCGAAAACTATCTGCTAAAGCAATTTTAAAGGTCATCGCGACTGATCCTTCAACAACACGCGACATTCCGAAGTTCTGTCAATTTCTTGGCCATAAATTAATCCAGCAAGAACAAGATAATGGCTGTTATTACTATTGGATAGAAAAGAAAGAAGAGAAGTAAAAAAAGAGTCTAGATTACTTAAAATCTAGACTCTTTTTTATATCGTAATGTGATGAACCGACTATTAAGCGACTTTTAGTTTTTTTGCATGATCTTTATGACCAAGAATCGCACTTTGATAAGTATATGCAAAACTAGAAAACGCAACATCGACATCCAATCGAAGCTGGCGAACCACATCATTAGACGAAATCACACCTCGTATTGCTTTGGTGTCTTCATCAATAACAAGCAAATGTTGGAGTAAATTGTGTCGTTGACTAAACAGAAGTGACTCAATGTCTGAATTTTTCAATGAGGTATAAGACAGCGCAAGTAGCTCTTCTTTTGCTCTCATCAAGTCAGCAACCATTAATTCCGAACGTTTGAACCCATTAGCGATCTGTTTGATAAAAACATCTTCAGACAAATCATCAAGACTAATAACACCAATGAAGCGATTATCGGTATCAACCACTATTTTCATCCGCACATGCTCTTTTTTCATCAATTGAACAAGTTCGTCTGCACGTGTGCTGGACTCAATAACTCGTGGCCCTGCTGTTGTAAAATCTGTAAAAACAGATAAAGCAGAAGAATAAATATTTATATCCTCTGTTGTAGCAGGCCATATAAGGTTGTTAACGTCTTTTGTAGATACATAAGTTAGTGTTTTCATGATAGAACCCCAGTAAAAAATAAATAAATAATTTGGGTAAGTTAAATCAATGAAGAGGGTGGGGCTCGTGGATTAATATTGTCGCTAACGTTAGCGACAATGGGAAAGCGGTAAGGACGAATGGCCGTGAACGTTACTGCATAAATATCGGTGTAAAAAGCAAAGAATGTCGTACAAACATTATCTGATCCGTTTTCTTGATCTGGAACAACGACCTCATCACACTTTTCTTCTACAGTAGGCTCTAACCAACGAAATTGATTTACTTCTTGAGCATTGGCGCGCTGAGAAATCGTCAATAAAGACGATAAAATCACGGCAATGATCATCAGTAATTGCATTTTCATGGCGCTAACTATCCCTTCTAACCCTTGTTTTATCTACTAAATATAGGCCTGCTGCTTAGGGAATTACAGTCTTTTTTGAAAAAAAACATCATATTTTCACGATCGTGCACTTTGTCGGTCAAATGCGACCTAATTCAAATAAACTTGATCTATGTCGCCATTCCCTTCTAGTTACTCAGCTAATCTGTATGCGAGTTTATTTATCCATTGGGAGTGTGTTATGAAAGCCGCTGTTGCTAGTAAATTTGGTTCTGTTCTAAAGATCGAAGATATCGCCAAACCTGTGATTGAGCCTCACCAAATACTTGTAAAAATCCATGCTTGTGGGGTTTGTCATACGGACTTGCATGCTTGCCACGGAGACTGGCCAGTAAAACCTACACTCCCCTTGGTGCCTGGACATGAAGGTGTTGGCGAAGTCGTTGAAGTAGGAAGCGCAGTTAAGCACATTAACACTGGAGATCGAGTTGGTATCCCATGGCTATATAGTGCATGCGGCCACTGTGAATACTGCCTAAGTGGTAATGAAAACCTATGCTTGTCCCAACAAAACTCAGGATATTCAGTCAATGGTAGTTATGCTGAATTTTGTGCCGCTCATGCTGACTATGTCGTAAAGATCCCCGAAGGCCTTAGCTATATTGAAGCGGCACCATTATTTTGCGCCGGCGTAACAACCTATAAAGCACTTAAAGTATCAACCACTAAACCTGGTGATTGGGTGGCTATTTTTGGCATTGGCGGACTAGGCCACTTAGCGGTTCAATATGCGGTCGCTATGGGGTTAAGAGTGGTGGCTGTTGATACGGGTAAACCAAAACGTGACCTAGCCATGTCGCTTGGTGCTGAACATTACTTTGACTTTAAAACCGACGATGTTGTTAAAAGCATTCTCGAAAAAACGAGTGGTGTACACGCCAGTGTTTGTACTGCTGTCAGCAAGGTTGGCTTTAGACAAAGTTATGATGTCATAAGACGTGGAGGTAAATGCGTATTGGTTGGTTTACCACCAGAAGACATGCCATTGCCTATATTCAATACCGTTCTCAATGGTGTCAGTGTTGTTGGGTCTATTGTCGGCACCAGAAAAGATCTTGAAGAATGTTTGGAATTTGCGGCTCGTGGCAAGGTAAAGGCGATTGTTGAAGAGAAAAAGCTCGAAGATATAAATGACATTTTTGAAGACATGGAGAAAGGTGAAATTACGGGACGAATTGTCATGTCCATGTAATATATAGCGAGACATAAAAAAGGAGCGAATCCCTACAATATTGGGTTTCCGCTCCTTTTAGTGTTTTATTACCGTCACGATGATTAAACTGCGGCTGGCAACATAATAGTCGCTTCACCCGTTACAACCACTTTACCTTCGCACTCGCACACTGTTTTTAGCGTTGCTCGGCGACGACGCACATTAATATCCGTCACAGTCACTGTTGTCACTACTTCTTGCCCAATAAAAACAGGCGAACGAAATTTCAATGTTTGCTCTAGATAAATGCAGCCAGGTCCAGGTAGTTGCGTGCCAATTGCGGCAGAAATAAACCCCGCCGTTAGCATGCCATGAGCAATTGGCTGACCAAAAGAAGTGGTTGCGGCATATTCTGCATCTAGATGAACGGGATTGGTATCGCCGGTCACTTCCGCAAAAGCATGCACATCTGCTTTGGTCACCGTTTTACGATACTCAACACTTTGATCAATAGAAAGTTGCTCTAATGTATAGCCAGAAGTCATTACCAATCCTTATATTGTATTTTATCGCTATGGTACACTTTCGGCGCGCCATTCTTAAGAGGTATCTATGGTTAAGTTAGTGATTTTTGATTGGGACGGTACCTTATTCGATTCCATCGATAAAATTTGTTTTAGCATGCTCCAAGCAGCGCAGTTGGCAAAAGCGCCAGCTAGAGAAAAAGACGACATCAAAAATATCATTGGCCTGTCTCTGGATAAGGCCGTCGCAGTCGTTTGGCCAGAACTATCAATAACAGAGCAGGGCATCATTATTGAGCATTATAAAGGCATTTATGTCGCAGAAGATCAAACGCCAGCAGAGGCATATCCAGGCGTTATTGATGTATTAAACCAACTTAGAGACGCTGGTGTAAAACTGGCAGTTGCCACGGGCAAAAGCCGTAAAGGGCTTGAAAGGGCGATGACGTTAACCAATACAAAAAATTACTTTATTACAACGCGTTGTGCCGACGAAGCATTGTCTAAGCCTCATCCACTAATGCTAGAGCAAATACTCACAGAACTGGACATATCACCAGAGCACGCGATCATGATTGGCGACACAGAATACGATTTAAACATGGCAACGAATGCCGGTATGAAAAGTATCGGAGTCACCTACGGCGCCCACCACGAAATTCGCCTTAAAGCCTGCCTACCTCATGCGCTAGTGAACGATTTCAATCAATTAACAACTATTCTAGGGTTATAAATAATGAGTTGGACTGAAGATGAAGATAAAAGTGAATCACTTAACCAAAATGCAAATGCGCCTAAGCAGCCAATCGAACCACAAGAAAAAGAGAATCTAGACCCGAACAGGGAGATTTGGACATTACTTGAAAAGACACTCAGTGAAAATATTATTGAAAAACGACGCGCCAGACGCTGGAGGATCTTTTTTCGCTTTTCAATGCTGGCCATTATATGGGCGGTTTTGGGCGGGTGGTTTATGCAATCTACTCTGCAAAACGCCAACTTGGAAGGAGATGTCATTGCGATGATTCCAATGCGTGGCGTTATCGGCGCTGATGCAGAGATTGAGTCGTCTGACGTTGTTAACTTACTTGATGACGCCTATCAAAATAGCCGTCTTAAAGGCGTTATTATTGAAATGAACAGCCCAGGCGGTAGCCCTGTTCATTCCGGCATTATTTATGATGCTATTCGTGCCAAAGAGCAGGCTTATCCAGAGATTCCGGTATTAGTAGTAGTTGAAGATATGGCCGCTTCAGGTGGGTATTATATCGCGTCTGCTGCCAGTGAAATCTACGCAGACAAAGCCAGCTTAGTAGGCTCTATTGGTGTTATTTCTTCAGGTTTTGATGCCAGCAATTTACTTGAAAAAATTGGCGTGGAGCGTCGCACTTTCACCGCAGGCCGCAATAAGGCCTTTCTAGACCCATTCTCACCAATGACTGACGAAGCCAGAGATAAATGGCAAGCCGTGCTAGATGAAACGCATCAGCAATTCATCAATGCAGTTAAAGAGGGCCGTGGCGACAGACTGACGATCACCGATGATGTTTTTTCTGGCATGGTGTTCACGGGTTCTCAAGCGCAAAAAATTGGCTTGATCGATGGTTTGTCCAGTGTAAATGAATTACTAAACTCTCGATTCCCGGACGCAACGCCCGTATTTTATGAAATTAAGCAAGATTCATGGAGAGAATTGGCTAAAGAGTTTGGTGTCGAAATGGCCACAAAAATACTAAGCACTACCCGTATTGAATAATTAAATAAAACCATTCTTCTTTTAAAGCCCCTTCGGGGGCTTTTTTATTGCCTATAAAATGCGCAAGATAGCCGTGTTTTTCTACACACAGAACCTCCAGCAAAAGGCTTATGTTTAACTTATAGTATATTTGATAATATATATTCCTATATTTATGAAATAATAAACCGGGAAGACATCATGGCTCGCAAAGCAAATATAGCACGAGAAGAAATCCATCAAGCCTGTTGGGAGCTAATCGAAAAAAACACTTTCCCTAACATCCCTCGTTTAACAGAACACTTTGCTCTAAAAGATGGGCGGCGCTGTTCAAATACGACTTTTATGAACGCCATCGCAGGATGGGAAAACTCTTATAAAGAGCACCAACAACACCAGCTTCAAGAACTAAGTGATATTTTGCTGCCAATTTTTAAGCGTTTTTCAAGAGACGTCACACAAAATCTCGGCCAATTGCTAGATGAAAAGTCTACCGACCTAGAGCAACACCAAATACGCAAGCAAGAAGCCACGGAGGGTGGTTTCCTATCCTTGTCTTCCGCCTTGATAGAACTACAAGAAACACATGACGCATTAACAATAGAACACAAAAAAAATTGCTCACACTCAGAAGACATACAAAAAAAGTTAGCCTTTAGTGATCAACGATATCAAGATGTGCTCTCCCACAACCATGTATTAAACAGTCAGTTAAAACAGGAGCAAAATAGCAATACGGAACTCAGAATAAACCTGTCCCAAAAAGAAGTAGATCTTGCCAAGCAAGACAATCAACTGACGTTACTCAAACAAGAAAACACCAAACTCGTCGCAGAACTAAAGAACAATCAGATCAAGCAAGTAAAAGGTGAGGCTGAAAGATGGCTAGAAATCACAAAAAAACTGGACACACTGACAAGTTCAATAGAAACCATCAATCACAAAGATAGAGGCTCAAAAAAATAACCGTTATAATGTGGCTCTAGCCAAACACGCGCACATATTATTAAGAAGAGATGATGAGCAATAAACAATCAGCAATTCGTGATTTAACCACTATCAAAGACTATATTCGCTGGACTTTCAGTCGATTCAAACAAGCCGATTTATTTTATGGTCATGGTACCGACAACCCTTGGGATGAAGCCGTTCAACTTGTTATGGGGGCATTAAAGCTACCGCTTGATTTTGATCGTGACATGCTTGATTGCGCATTAACTTATAATGAAAAGAAACACATTCTAAAATTGGTACATACCCGCATCACCAAACGCGAGCCATTGCCTTATTTGTTAGGCGAAGCTTGGTTTATGGGTCTGCCATTCAAAGTTACTAAAGACACCTTAATCCCTCGCTCTCCTATTATTTCTTTATTAGAAAACGAGTTTACTCCTTGGCTCAAAAATTACCCTTTAAGCATTCTAGACATGTGTACCGGCTCTGGCTGTTTGGGCATTGCCGCCGCACTAGTCTTTGAAGACGCTCGCGTTGACTTAACGGACATCAGCGAGAAAGCGCTACTGGTCGCCAATGAAAATATTTTACGTCATCACGTTGAAGATAGAGTGGAAGCCATCCATTCAGATATGTTTAAAGGGTTAGTTGGAAAACAGTACGACCTTATTATTTGCAACCCACCTTACGTAGACGCTGAAGATTTTAAAAACTCCCCAGCAGAGTTTCATAATGAACCTGAATTGGCGCTTACCTCCGGTGAAGATGGTCTTACTTTCACTCGTAATTTTTTAGCTCAAGTCGGGCATTATCTGCACGATGACGGTATATTAGTGTACGAAGTAGGAAATACTGAAATCGCATTACAAGCCGCATACCCTAGCATCCCCTTTATGTGGGTTGAACTAGAGCAGGGTGGTAATGGTGTTTTCATCCTAACCAAAGAACAACTCAGCGAACTATTACAAGAGCAGAAATAGCCTATGTCTGGTAATACATTTGGAACACTCTTTAAAGTCACCACCTTTGGTGAAAGTCACGGCATTGCGCTTGGTGCGATTGTTGATGGCTGCCCACCGGGGATAGAGATCTGTGAAGCGGATCTGCAGCGAGATTTAGACCTGCGTAAACCAGGCACCTCCAAACACACGACACAGCGTCGTGAAGCAGACGAAGTAAAGATTTTGTCTGGTGTGTTTGAAGGTAAAACGACGGGTACGCCAATTGGTTTAATGATCGAAAATACCGATCAGCGTTCAAAAGATTATGGCAACATCGCGGACACTTTTCGCCCAGCTCATGCTGATTACACTTACGATCAAAAATATGGCTTCCGCGATTATCGTGGTGGCGGTCGTTCATCTGCTCGTGAAACCGCAATGCGAGTTGCCGCAGGCGCCATTGCTAAAAAATATTTAAAGCAGCAGTTTGGCATTCAAATTCAAGGCTTCTTATCTCAACTCGGCCCAATCAAACTTGCCGTTAAAGATTTGAGCCAAGTCTATGAGAATAGCTTCTTTAGCCCTGACCCAGACGCGATTCCTGAGCTGGAAAAATACATGACAGCCTTGCGTCGCGAAGGCGATTCTGTCGGTGCAAAAATCACAGTGATTGCCACAAACGTCATGCCCGGTTTAGGCGCGCCAGTGTTTGACCGTCTAGATGCAGACATCGCCAAAGCGATTATGAGCATAAACGCGGTAAAAGGCGTTGAAATCGGTGACGGTTTTGATGTGGTCGAACAAAAAGGCAGCGAACACAGAGACGAGATGACACCAGAAGGCTTTTTAAGTAATCATGCTGGCGGTGTTTTAGGTGGCATATCTTCTGGGCAAGACATTGTCGTTCACATGGCGCTGAAACCCACATCGAGTATTACTATTCCCGGTAAAAGTATTGACCGGGCAGGCAATCCAATTGAAGTCATTACCAAAGGTCGACACGACCCTTGCGTTGGTATTCGAGCGACACCGATTGCAGAAGCTATGCTGGCATTAACCATTATGGATCACCTACTCAAACACAGAGCACAAAACGCTGACGTCGTTTGCCCAACGCCGATTATTAAAGGGCAAGCCTAGCTTATTTGGTAAGACCTAATGAAGAGCCGCTATTTTAAAATAGCGGCTTTTTTTATCTTCTTTCAACACCTAGAGAATAAAGGTGACTAAATGGTAGTTAAAACAGGCTCTACCGTCGTTCGTATCTGCGTCGGATCAAATAATCCGGTTAAAGTCGGCGCAGCAAAACAAGCTTTTACGCTCATGTATCCTAATCATATTGTCCATTGTGAGGAAATGCATGCACCATCTGGCGTAGCAGACCAACCGATGACAGAAGCAGAAACACGACTTGGAGCTCAAAATCGAGCTCGTTACTGTGCTCGATATTATCATGAACAACAAAACAATTCGGACATGGATTACTTTGTGGCAATGGAAGGCGGTGTCGATAAATTTGAGGAGGGCGCAGCGACCTTCGCTTATGTGGTGATTTTAAGCGGTGAAGGAGCATTAATGACTGGCCGGTCAGCTAATTTACCGTTACCAAATAAAGTTTATAACCGATTACAAGCCAATGAAGAGCTTGGTGAGGTTATGGATGATTTATTTAATACATCCAATATTCGGCAAAAAGGCGGAGCAATTGGTCTATTTACCAATCACGCAGCGACCAGAGAAAGTGTTTATACCCAAGCCTTAGTGCTTGCATTAGCACCATCATTGCATCCAGAGCATTATTCAGACTAATAAATTTTGTATATAAAAGTAGAAACAATGAAGTACCAATGGATCTTATTTGACGCTGACGAAACCCTTTTTCATTTCGATAACTTCGCAGGTCTAAAGCACATGTTCGCCAAAAATAACGTCGTTTTCGAGCAAGCAGAATTTGATGAATACCAAACACTGAATAAACCACTTTGGGTCGAATACCAAAACGGCAACATTAGTGCAGAACAACTACAGACACTTCGTTTTCAGCGCTGGAGTGATACATTAGCCATAAGCACGAAAGAGCTTAATAAACAGTTTTTAGACGCTATGGCGGACATTTGTAAAACATTGCCAGGCGCCGTAGAACTCGTAAAGTATTTGCATGAAAACAAAGTGAATATGGGTATCATCACCAATGGATTTACACAGCTACAGCACATACGCTTAGAACGAACTGGATTTTTACCGTATTTTTCACCTGTCGTCATTTCAGAATTGGTTGGTGTCGCTAAACCTAATGCCTTGATATTTGAAGACGCATTGAGAAAAATGAACCACCCAGACAAGAAGCACGTACTCATGGTTGGCGATACATTGGAATCAGACATTCTTGGCGGCAATAGTTTTGGGTTTGATACTTGTTGGTTGAACCATCACAGCAAACAACATCCGGCAGAGATAACACCAACACATCAAATCAGCTCATTAACAGAGTTGCTGGTTTGGCTGAAGAACCAGTAAGAAAAATGCAGTATAACAGAAGCTTTTAAGAGGTCTATAT
The DNA here is from genome assembly GCF_013372285.1 of Marinomonas primoryensis. Lineage (NCBI taxonomy): Bacteria > Pseudomonadati > Pseudomonadota > Gammaproteobacteria > Oceanospirillales > Oceanospirillaceae > Marinomonas > Marinomonas primoryensis. The sequence goes on from NZ_CP054301.1 coordinate 2,143,774, forward strand.
TCACTTACTATTTCCGATAAATGTTATTATCGGAAATAGCGTATTTAATCAAACAACCTTTGTTATAAGGTTAATTTTTGTTTGAAAATACCATCATGCCTGATAGCTAATAGATTTTGAGATGCTCTCTACGCTTATGTACCGCTACACTACAGCGGCACATGATTTTTGGAATAGTGTTAGCTAGCCATTTCTGGCGTAGCAATAATGCAACGGTTTCGACCTTGCCCCTTGGCTTCATAAAGCGCTTGATCAGCCAACGAAAGCGTTTTTTCAATTGTTATTGAATCAGCGCTCCATGCCGCAATGCCAATAGACGCTGTAATATGTCCAACTATTCCATATGAATCAGCTTCACGCCACTTAACATTGCTCTTTTTAGGCTCAAGCTTTCGACGTACCACGAGTTGATTTTTTCTATATCCTCGCTCACTGTTGGACTATCAAGTGATTTCGCCCTCTCAGCCAATTGCTGAAGTGGGCGTGAAATAGCCCGTGCAAATAACCAAATAAACAAAAACACAGCCAATGTCATCGGCAAGGTTCTTAAAATAACTTTTTCCATAATACCGGTTAACGGTAGCAACGTAGATTCTAAAGGACTTTGCGTTATGATGATCCAATCTGTACTAAGGATGCTGGCGTAGCCTGCTAACATCTCGATACCTTGACCATTTTTTAGCAGTAAGCCCCCTTCTTTCTTACTGATAATTTCATCCAATCCGTCATTGTTATTAACAAAGGTTCCAATTCGCTCTTTTTGTGGGTGATACAAAATTTGATTATATTTATCTATCACATAAATATAGGAGCCATCTTCATAGTAATGTTCGCCTAATATCTTACTCAGAATATTCGGTTTTCTAAGGTAGATAGATCCCCCTAAAAAACCCAAATAATGATGCTGATCGTCAAAGATAGGCGCAGAGATAAAGATCAAAAGATTTTTTATCGTGGATATGTATGGCTTACTGATCAACGCTCTTTTTGCTTTTAACGCTTCTAAACTGCCGGCTGAGTTAAGTTGTTTGCCAACTAGGTTTAACGTTTCTGGGGACGCCGCTTGAGTCAAGCCGGAAGCGTCGCTAATCACCACAGAGTTAAAACTGTCCGTTTGATATTTCAATCTGTTGGCTTCATCACTTAAAAAAACATCGTCTGCCATTTTGTCCGATAGAATATTAGCGGTGTACTCAAGTTGCTGGCGTGATGCGGCCAAAAACACCTCTGTAGTATCTGAAAGCTTACTGGCATACGCACGATTGACTTCTGTCGCTTGAAAAATCAATTGTTCTCTTTGTACTTCGTAATTCGAATAGAAGCTGTTTATAAAAGTTAGTGTGGTGGCCGTTATAGCCAAGAATAAAATCAGCCGATTTAATTTTAAAAATTTACTTTTCAAGATTCCCAAAAAACTTTATTCCTATTCTACTAAAACGAGCGCCAGCGTCATTAATCAAAAAAAGTACAAATAAAAGACGCAGTGTTGCGTCTTTTATATTGATGCTGCTCTTTCTAACACTCTTATTTAAGCGGCTTTTGCCTTCACTTCTATGTTCTTTATCGTTGCTCGTCGATTCAACCAGACCATTACTAAGCCGATAAAGGACAGTAAAGCCGCCGCGGTTGGAATCCAATCAAAACCGAAACCAATGCTGATTACTAATCCACCTAATGCTGCACCTAACGCATTGCCTAGATTAAATGCACCAATATTAATGGAAGATGCTAATCCAGGCGCTTGATTGGCGATTTTCATCACTTGCATTTGCAGCGGTGGTCCGCTACCAAAAATAACCATCCCCCACAGTAAGATTGTGACGCCAGCGCCAACCACAGAAGTCGAAGTAAAGCGAAACATAACCAACACAAGCACTTGTAAGCCAAGAAACACAAACAACGCTAAATCAGGCGATTTATCGGTCACCTTGCCGCTGATGTAATTTCCTAGCGTAAAACCAATTCCTGTTAACGCCAGCATAATTGCAATCGCGTTATCCGATGCTTGTGCCAAGGTCTGCATGATTGGCGCAATATAGGTATAAAGCGTAAACATAGAACCAGCGCACATTACCGTTGTTGCAAATGCTCTTAATGCAGCAGGTTGCATTATTGCCTTAAGCTCATTTTTGACATTTGGCTTCTTAGGTAATGGCATAGTGGGCAAGCTACGACTAATTCCAATAATTGCCACAACGCCCAGTAAGGCAGTAACCGCAAAGGAAATACGCCAATCAAACGTTTGTCCTAACCAAGTAGTGATGGGAACCCCAACTATATTAGCAATCGTTAGCCCAAGAAAAATTGACGCTACCGCAGAGCCTTTTTTGTGATAAGGCGCAAGATTCATCGCAACAACCGCACCTATACCAAAGAAGGCACCATGTGAAAGACTGGTAATAACGCGCGATATTAAGAAGGTTTCGTAGTTGACCGATAACGCAGACAATACATTGCCCACGACAAAAATAACCATTAACGCAAGCAAGGATGTTTTGTGGCTGTATCGGGTTAAATATAAGGTAATCAAAGGAGCGCCTATCATTACACCTATTGCATAGGCACTAATGAGTAACCCAGCTGCAGGTATAGACGCATTAACGCCGTCGGCAATTACGGGCAATAAGCCCATAGGCATGAACTCTGTGGTACCTAATCCAAAAGTACCAAGAGCAATGGCAAAAATACCCCATTGGTAAGCAAGCATAATCGCTCCAAAGTTTGTTTAAATAATAAGTGACAAGGGCTTGTTCAACGCTGAAATAAAATAAACCAAGAGATCCCTCTTGGCTTATTTTTAGCGCTCGTATATTACAACACTTACGCAATAATTACTTTCTCAAAACGATATTGTAAAACGTTCAACTCGATTTTTTGTTATTTCTCTTGCGCCTACTAGGCCACCAAAACCAATAGACAACAAACACAATAAGTAAAAAACCTAAAACATTAATGAGCATACTCATTCGACCTCCTCCGTCTTTTGTACATCTGATCGTGACACGCGGAACAATCTTAGTCGATTAGCATTTGTGACAACGGTGACCGAGGACAGTGACATCGCTGCGCCAGCAATCACCGGACTCAAAAGCCAACCCGTAAAAGGAAACAAAATACCAGCGGCAATCGGAATGCCTAAGCTGTTGTACGCAAAAGCCCCCCACAAGTTTTGTTTAATATTTCTGAGTGTGGCCTTACTAATTTGAATCACATCCGCGACACCTTTGAGATCATTGTGAATTAGAGTAATATCAGCGCTTTCCATAGCAACATCGGTTCCAGCCCCCATAGCAAAACCGACATCAGCCTGAGCCAAAGCGGGCGCATCATTAATGCCATCACCAATCATTCCAACCACTTCATTTTCCTCTTGAAGCCGCTTTACCCAATTCAATTTATCATCAGGCATGAGCTGAGCATGAAAGTCCTCAATCCCAACAGCCTTAGCCACGGCCTCCGCTGTCTCTGGATTGTCACCGGTTAGCATGACAACCTTTAAGCCTTGTGCTTTAAAGCTCGAAATGGCGGCTTTCACCCCTTTTTTGATGGGATCTTCAATATAAAATATGGCCATTAATGATGCCTCATCAGCAAGGTACACTCGTGTGGCATCACTGTATTGGCTTTCATCGTTCGCTACGCCCAAATGAATTCCCTTCTCTTGCATTAGGCGCTCATTACCAAGATAAAATATTTCCCCCTGGACGTTTCCTTTCACCCCCAACCCAATAAGAGACTCAAACTCATCAAGTGTGGCTTTATCATTTCCATCTAAGTGATTTTGACAATGTTGAATTAGTGCATCCGCTAACGGATGATTCGCTCGCGCCTCTAGGGCGAAAACAACCTGTGCTACAAGTGTTTGCTGCGAAGAGTCGACTAACCATTGCTCAACCACTTTAGGCTTGCCTTCGGTTATCGTGCCGGTTTTATCCAATACTACAACGGTCAACTCGCTGGCTCTTTGCAAAGCGTCTCCGTTACGAATAAGGCCACCGTATTCTGCCGCCTTACCAACACCTATCATGGTTGATATGGGCGTCGCCAACCCCAAAGCACAAGGGCAAGCAATAATCAGTACGGATATGGTTGTCACCAGCATATAAGAGAAGACCGATTCATTACCTAGATTGAACCAAGCCAAAGCCGTCAGAATTGCGATGATCATCACGCTAGGTACAAAGATAGAGGACACTTTATCGGCCAATACACTAATAGGTGGTTTTGAATTCTGCGCTTTACCAACCATTGTTATGATTTGTGCGAGCAAGGTATCTGCACCAATACGCGTAGCGTTAAATAATAAACTGCCTTGACCATTTACCGTGCCTGCCGACAACAAACTGCCGGAGATCTTTTCGATTGGCGCCGCTTCACCGGTCAACATAGACTCATTCACTGTGGAGGAGCCTTCTAATACCTCACCATCAACAGGGATTTTATCACCGGAGCGAACTCGAAGAGTGTCACCTACCTTAATGTCTGAGACATTAATACGTGACTCGCTCTCGCCTTCAACCCGAGTAGCCATTTTAGGTCGAAGATCTAAAAGGCGATGCAGAGCTTTACTTGTCTTACGGCGAGCGCGTAATTCTAAGGCCTGACCAAGATTGATCAAGCCGATGATCATTACGGACGCTTCAAAATATAAGTGATTCGTATTCTGCGGAAACCAGTTCGGCATCAATACAACAAGCATAGAATAAAACCAAGCGCTCCCCGTTCCTAAAGCGATAAGCATGTCCATGTTTGCTTGATGAGTCGAAAACGCTTTCCAAGCACCACGAAAGTAATGCTTGCCAGCTTGAATCATGATCCACAACGTTAAAAGCCCGACGAGAAGCCAAACAACCCGATCGGTGAGCGAGCTCACCGTCATACTCCCACCCATAACTCCGTAAAGCATCAGTGGAATACCCAGCCCCAGCCCAAGCGCTGACGCCTTACATTTATCGCGGTACTCAGTAAGTTCTCTTTGACCTCGCTCCTCCTCACTTTTTTCAGCATCTAAAATCAGGCTCGCTTGATAACCCGTAGCAGCGACCGCTTTAATTAGAGCGTCTGAGGACCCTTTAGTAACAACCTGAGCAGTATGGTTAGCAAAGTTAACATCGGCAGAAACAACCCCTTCTGAACTCGCCAAAGCCATTTTTACTGTATTTACACAACTCGCACAGGTCATACCAGAAATAGAAAACTGATAGTTTGACGAGTTCTCTGGGAGCTCTGATTTAACTTGTTTAGCTTCTGCGTTATTTGAGTCTACTTTGGGTTTTTTATTTTCTTCTGAGTGAGCAAGCTCATTACCATCTGAAACACCTAAAAACTGATAGCCAGCATCTTGAATACTAGCCTCTATCGAAGCCAAAGAAAGCCCAGATGTCACCTTTAGTTTGTGTTCTTTAGGGGTTCCTTCGACAATGGCTTCTGGACTTTTTTCTTGGATTATTTTGCGTACTTTTGATACGCAGCCTTGGCATGACATGCCGGTAACGTTAAGTTCTAACTCTATAATTGGGCTGGTGTCTGCTTCTTGTGGACGTTTCATTCTTACCTCCTTTTATGTAACTGCTTATGCCGTTATTTAGTGCCTTCCCATTCTTCGATCAAACAACAAATAGAATGACCATCAGGGGCGCCATTTGGCATGCCTTCCCAAGCGGCTAACGCGTCTTCCATTTTCACTAAATGGGCTTGAAGCTGGGCTATTTTAAATTTGGTTTCGGGCACTTTTTTTTGCAATAGATCTCTAACCAAAGGGCAAGGTGAATCACCACTATCCGACTGCTGAAAGATCTCTTCTATTTGCTTTAAACTAAACCCTAATTCACTGGCTTGACGAATAAAGTGCAATCGCTGCAAACCCACTTGATCGTAGAGTTGATAACCATTATTCGGATCTCGCTCAGCATTAATCAACCCTAATCGAGTGTAATGACGGACAGTCTCGGCCGTTACACTGGCTTTTTTGGCTAGCTCGCTCACTCGCATAACAACTCCTTTAAGGGATTTCAACAACATCAGTGTAAAACCTATAGGTAGCACATAGGTCAAGCTTTTCTAAGTGACATTTAAAACAAAAAAACCGAGATCATAATGACTCGGTTTTTTTATATCAGTGCTGTATAAGAATATTAATGCAGCTTCAATTTTGGCTTCACAACCTTACCAATTTTCTGAGCCGCCATAATCACCGTTGCCTTCACCCAACCATGGATGGCAATAAGGTGTAATCGATACAAAGACACATAAACAAAGCGAGCAATGCGTCCTTCAATAAACATCGATCCGCCCATTAAATTGCCCATCAAATTACCTACAGTACTGTAACGACTCAAATTCACCAAAGAACCATAATCCTTATAGACGTACTCTTTCTGAGGCTCACTTAAGAACGACGCTTTAATATTGCTAAATACCAACGATGCCATTTGATGCGCAGACTGTGCTCTAGGGGGGACAAACGAACCATCCGCTTGCTTACAGGCACAACAGTCGCCAATGACATAAATATTTTCGAACGCCGTTGTTTGAAGTGTTCCTTTTACCAATATTTGGTTATTTCGAGTCGTTTCAAAACCTTCAATCTTGGCAACAAAATCGGGGGCTTTTACGCCAGCGGCCCAAATCATCAGATCCGCTTCAATATCTTTTCCGTCCGCTGTTTCAAAGCCACCATCGTAAGCGCGTACGACACGGGTTCCTTGACTAACGGTAACACCAAGGCGAACCAACTCTTTGGTTGCCAATGCAGCAACCCGCTCCGGTAGCGCCGGTAATATTCGCGCTCCAGCTTCAATCAGCTGGACATTAACGCGCTTACCTGACATTTCAGGCATCCCATAAGCCTTGAGCATATCGGCAACATGGAACAGTTCTGCAGACAGCTCTACACCCGTTGCGCCGCCACCCACAATTGCCAATTTAAGTTTAGCGTCACTTCCTTCTTGATGGACCCGCAAGAATTGATTTAGTAGGGCTTGCTGGAAACGCTCGGCTTGTTTATGGGAATCTAAAAAATAACAATGGTCAGACACACCAGGCGTTCCAAAATCGTTACTAACACTCCCCACAGCCATGATCAGAATATCGTAGGAAATAGTACGTTCCGGTAGTACTGTGTGACCCATATCATCAGACAGAGAATCCAGTGTCAGCGTGCGCTTCTCTGGGTCAACACCCATTAACGTGCCTAATTGAAACTGATAATGATGTTTGGCGGCATGCGCTCTGTAATTTAAGCCATCACTGTTAATGTCAATAGACCCAGTTGCAACTTCATGCAGCAAAGGTTTCCAAATATGTGTCTGACTCCGATCAATAAGCACGACCTCTGCTTGGCGTTTTTTACCAAACGCATGGCCTAGCTTAGTCACCAATTCCAAGCCACCTGCACCACCGCCAACAATAACGATTTTTTTCATATGAACTCACCTATAAATATTGAATAATCTGGAAAGTACCCATAAAACACTTTCCAGATGACTCAATGAGAGGGCCGCGTCACCGAACTCTTTGTGCTAACAGCTTATCTAGCGTATTCGCAAACGCCATACGATCTTGCTGATTAAAGCTTGCTGGGCCATCTGTTTGCACTCCAGAAGAACGCATTTGTTCCATAAAGTCACGCATGCCAAGTCTTTGTTTGATATTTTCTTTGGTATACAGCTCGCCACGAGGATTAATGGCCAAGGCGCCCTTGTCGATCACATCCGACGCTAATGGAATGTCTGCCGTGATAACCAAGTCATGTATATCAATGTTATCGACAATATAATTATCTGCAACATCAAAGCCAGAACTCACCACACGGCGCTCAATCCATTTTGAAGGTGGAATAGCGATAGCTTGATTAGCCACTAGAATACATTGAATTTTAACACGTTCGGCGGCACGAAAAAGAATGGTTTTAATAACATTAGGACAGGCGTCGGCATCAACCCATAAACGCATAGTATTCCCCTTTTTTGTAGGACACTATTATTCATCAGGCGCGTGGTGAAATCCAGTAGCGAATGAGATCAAACGGAGCACAGATATGTGACCCGTTTGTTTTGAGGAGTTGGATATAATTACATATTCGGGTAATTCGGCCCGCCAGACCCCTCTGGCGTTACCCAAGTTATGTTCTGCGCAGGATCTTTAATGTCGCAAGTTTTACAGTGAATGCAGTTTTGTGCATTTATTTGGAAAATTGATTCATTATTCGACTCTACAATTTCGTAAACACCCGCAGGGCAATAACGCTGAGCGGGCTCATCGAACTTCATTAAATTACTTTGCACTGGAATACTTGGATCTTTCAATTGCAAATGACAAGGCTGATCTTCTTCATGGTTCGTGTTAGACAAAAATACGGAAGATAGCTTATCAAAACTCAGTAATCCATCCGGCTTTTTATACACTGGTGCAACATGCTTTTTCGCCAATTCTAAACTGGCGTAATCTGGCACCATATCATTGAATGTGAATGGCAATCCTCCAGAGAAGATATTCTGATCCAACCAGTTGTAAGCCCCGCCCCAAAAAGTACCAAGTTTGTGCATTACAGGTACAAAGTTGCGAGCTTGCTGTAATTCTTTCCCTAACCAAGAGTTACGCAGCGCATCATTAAATTGGTGTAACTCTGCTGGTGGAGTGTCCATCTGCAATGCATCAAAAATAGTATCCGCCGCCAACATACCGCTTTTCATTGCCGTATGCGTTCCTTTGATTTTTGCAGGGTTAAGTGTGCCGGCATCACAGCCAATAACCAAACCGCCTGGAAAGCTCATTTTAGGCAATGATGCCCAGCCACCTTTTGCAATCGCTCTAGCACCGTAAGAAACGCGTTTCGCGCCTTTTAAATGTTCCGCAATAATTGGATGATGTTTGTATTTTTGAAATTCATCATACGGGCTTAAGTATGGGTTTTTGTAGTTTAAATCGACTATTAAACCGACAGCCACTTGGTTATTTTCTAAGTGATATAAAAAACCGCCACCGCCCGCTTCATTACCTAATGGCCAACCCGCCGTATGAATAACAGTACCTGGCTTACTTTGAGACTCAGGCACATCCCATAATTCTTTAATACCCAAACCGTAATGCTGCGGAGCCTTGCCTTTATCAAGCTCAAAGTGGGCCATCAACTCTTTACCAAGATGACCTCTGCAACCTTCAGCGAAAATCGTATATTTTGCTTTCAACAACATACCAGGCATGAAGCCGTCTTTTTCTGTTCCATTTTCAGCAACGCCCATGTCACCTGTAATAATGCCTTCCACATTACCGTTCGTGTCATAAGAAAGGTGCGCAGCAGAGAAGCCAGGAAAGACTTCAACACCCAACGCTTCGGCTTGCTCTGCAAGCCAGCGGCTAAGATTGCCAAGACTAATGATGTAGTTACCATCGTTATGCAAGGTTTTCGGTACCATCCAATGATTTAATAATCTTGAGTCTTTTTCAGAACTTAACCAAAGTAATTCATCACTATTCACCTGAGTATTTAATGGTGCTGCTTTTTCTTGCCAGTCAGGGAATAATTCTGCGAGAGCCTTTTGGTCAATAACAGCGCCAGAAAGAATATGGGCACCGATTTCAGAACCTTTCTCAACCAAGCAAACACTAATCTCTTTCTCTTCTGCTTGGGCTCTTTGCATAATGCGACAAGCTGCCGATAACCCTGCTGGGCCACCACCAACAACCACAACATCAAATTCCATTACTTCTCTGTCTGTCATACTGCCTCCGATAACTGGCATTATTGTTTTTATATGAATAATTTACGCTATCTTTTAGCGTATAAAGCTATTTTCGTCCAACTCTTCAACGGATGACTGACCATGCTCAATAGAGAGAAAATGCGACGACGATCTAGACAAAAGATGATCACAGTAAAAAGCCACTGAATGCTCCCATGAGCGTTTCTGGGTTTCATCAAGCTTACCTTGACCACGAAGACAAGCATCTAGGGCTCTAAGTTGTAACCAAGCACCGATCAAATACCCCATCAGCATCATATATGAATAGGCTAACCCTGTGCCTAAAATTGGATTTTTTTCCATTGCTAACAGACAGTATTGCGTTGCTTTTTGAGCTTGAACAAGAACAACTCGTACTTTTTCTACCTGAGAAGAAAAAGTCGATTCTTGCCATTGAACTAATTCGCCTTCAATCTCAGCCAATAAAGACGTCATGGCCTCACCTTTGTCTGAGTGCAATTTACGGCCAATTAAGTCAATTGCTTGTATGCCGTTTGTACCTTCATAAATGGGAAGGATACGAGCATCTCGCGCATGCTGGGCTACTCCAGTTTCTTCGATGAATCCCATTCCGCCATGCACTTGGATTGCTAAAGACGTTATTTCTTGAGCTTGCTCAGTGATCCAGCCTTTCACAATCGGTGTATACAAAGCCGTTCTTGCAATAGATTGCTTTTGTTGCTCTCCAGTAGACAAGTGAGACAAATCATTCTCAACAGCGGCCACATAAACGAGCGAACGCATCGCATCAATTTGTGATTTCATCGTCATAAGCATACGCAAAACATCAGGATGCTCAATGATGGCAGCCCTCTCTGTCCGCGAGGCATTCATGCCTTGTTTGCGTTCTTTTGCATAGCCTAATGCTTGCTGATAAGCACGTTCAGAGATAGCCAAACCTTGTAAGCCAACGCCTTGTCTAGCATTGTTCATCATGGTGAACATGGCTTTTATGCCTTCATTTTCTCGACCAACAAGGTAACCAACAGCGCCTTCTTTATCGCCAAAACTCATCACACACGTCGGAGACGCATGAATTCCCATCTTATGCTCAACAGAAACAACCTGAACATCATTACGCTCACTAGGCTCTCCCTGCTCATTCAATATGAATTTTGGAACGATGAATAAAGAAATCCCCTTCACACCCTCAGGTGCATTAGGTAAACGAGCCAATACCAAATGAATGATGTTGTCACTCATTTGATGATCGCCCCACGTAATGAATATTTTTTGGCCTTTAATACGAAAGACATCGCCATCGGGCATCGCTTTACAACTAATAGCAGCAAGATCAGAACCGGCAGCAGACTCGGTTAAATTCATCGTCCCCGCCCATTCGCCCGCTAACATTTTTGGCAAATAGAGATTTTTTAGCTCATCGCTCGCATGTAAGCTAATCGCTTCAATTGCGCCCAAACTTAACAAAGGACAAAGTGAAAAAGATAAGTTAGCGGCTTGAACGCCTTCATTGACGGCAGTAGCTATATAAGAAGGCAAGCCTTGGCCACCGTATTTAGGATCACCTGAAAGGCCAATCCAGCCACCTTCCGAATAGGCTTTAAAGGCTTCTTTAAAGCCTTTCGCCTCGATCACTTCGCCTTGCTCGACGCGTGAACCGTCTTTATCACCGCTGGCATTGATAGGCGCAATAACTTGCTCTGACAATTTACCTGCTTCACCAAGAATAGCATCTAAGAGATCGCTATCTACTTCATCTTCAAGGTATGGTGTTAAGCGCTCTATGTGGGCAACACAAAGCAAACTAAATAAAATATCATTGATTGGGTACTGGTATTCGCTCATTTTTTATTCTCCGGTTAGTTATCCGAGCGGATGTATCCCTATAGCATGTAAAAAGGCGACCAATCTCTCAATAACAATTCAGGCCTATATTTCTAACAAAAACAATCAGCACTTAAAAAAATCCGACTCAGAAGTAAATATCATGGGCGTTTCATCGCCTTGCCGAATTTAAGATATTCCTCACTTTTTCGATATTCTCCCGGCGTCATTCCCGTCCACTTTTTAAAGGAACGGAAAAAAGCGCTTGGCTCATCAAACCCCATTAATGCTGCTATATCATTGATACTTAACTGAGGTACGTTCATGTAGGTGATTGCGGCTTCTTTTCGGCACTCGTCTTTAATATTCTGATAAGACGTTTTTTCATCATTTAAGCGACGTCGCAATGTAGAAACGCTCATATTAAGCGCACTCGCTACCTCTTCTGCACTTGGCATCTCACGCGAGAAATCTTTGCCTAGCATCGCCATCACTTGGGACTTAAGGCTGTTATCATTTTCAACCATCACCAACAATTGATAAGGGGCAGTTTTTAAGAAGCCCCTTAAACTGTCTTCGGTTTGCACAATAGGCATGTCTAAATAACTGGAAGGAAACACCAGAGCGTTGGCGTGCTGATTAAATTTCACTTCTGACTGGAATAGGGTTTTGTAGTACTCAACGTCGTCAGGACGCTCACTTGTAAAGTACGCAGCTTTAAGATTTAAACGACGTCCAATCAACCAACAAATAAAGTGGTGCCACATTGACAGTGTTGTTCTTAACTGCTCTTTTGATTCAGTGACAACTAAAGTATCAATAGCTTCTTCCGACGAATTCAAAGGCGCAAAAGTCACCATGGCAAATCGACCTTTTTTGATCAGTACCGGCTTGACTGTTGGACCTCGGCAGATTTCATAGAAGTCACTGCAACGGTACAGGGCATGAGCAAGACTTCTTGCATGAATAATACAAAGGCACATCATTCTAAAAGTACCATTTGGCACTTTACCACCGCTCAACATACCAAACGATTCATCTTGCATTAGCCACATGATTTTTTGATATAACATTCCGTAGCGATAAGCAGGGAATGAATCGCTCTTCTCTATTTCATCTTGTGTTATTTCTAGACTGTCTAACACAGCCTGACGATCCAGACCTTGCTCTTCAACGGCTTTTAAAAGATAGCGAACACTCGACATGGGAACAGAAGCTTTCACATTCATCACCTTATATAACGGAACAGTCGTCATTATTATTCTTTATTGTACTGCGCTTTTCATGCATAAAAAAAGGCTGCATAAGCAGCCCTTTTTTTATTTTACATTTCTGCGCTTACTTTTCTTCAGTAAAGGCAGACAACAATTCATCAAGCGATAAATCTTCGCTGTCGGTATCGATGTCATTGGACTTTGCCATTGCTTCAGCCTTCGCTTGTTCTGCAGCTTCATCTACAGGCTTAACGAAAACAAAACGGCGAGGACGCCCAGCAGCAGGAGCCGCATCTTTTTCTGGAAGTAACCCTAATCTATCAAGTTTTTTGTGCGCTTGTTCTTTGCGTTCCTTGGATTTCTTTGTTGCAAAACGACGAGTAGATGAGGCTTTTCGAGCTTTATTCTGCTCTTTCATCTGCTCTTTTGAACCAGTTTTTCCAAGTTTTCCACGCATACTACGCGATTTTTTAGCACGAGCCATAATATCCTCTCTTTATCGCGCGCATTGTAGCAGTGAATTCAAGCTAGGTCATCCAACAGTACTAGCAATTTGCTTTAAAAGAACCATGTCCTAGCTTTCTTTGGCCCCCTATTTCACCAAACAGCATTTTCACTTGAGGCGCGTCTCCAGACTGCAATGCATTTTCCAGCTTTTTCAATATCACAATCGTATCGTCAACGACTTTTGTGTATTCTGCTTTTTGTTCTTTGAGCTGGCTACCCTGTAAATTATTGGCACTGAACTTATAAGGGGTTTCATTACGCGCTTTCTCGAAAAAAGAAATTAACGTGTCCACTCTCTGTACCGCTGCGTCATTATCTCCTGACTTTACATCAGATGACATTAAACGCATTTCATCTTTAATATTCGCCATGTAACCGCTCAACGCAGTTTCATCACAAGCGCCTTCCGCAAAGGCGAAAGACGAACAAGAAATCGAGAGAATCGTAGCAACAAGAAGACCTTTATTCATAAAAACACCCTTTAAATCCAAAATACATTTGCATTGGCTTAGTTGATCGTTTTAAACAATGATGTTTAAAATAACATGCTCTCTAAAAAATACACCCTATAAATTGTAAGCTTTTTGGCATACTTCTAATCTTGTTGAATTATTTCACTTAGCGGATACTTATCTTTTATAGAGTGCTCGCAAACCGATCACTAGTCACACTGGAGTTTAGTATTTTAAATTTTAGATACAATTTTTTTATCGTGTTTTGTTTAACATTGAGTTTCCGAGCCTTTGCAGAGTGCAGTGACTTTGACGCAAAGCTAGAGGCGGATAAAGCCGCACAAGACTTAATGAGTGGTAAAACCTTCAAAAGTGCTTTGATTCTAAAGACGCATTTGCCAAGTAAACGAAAAGAGGTCGCCAGCTATATTTATGTCAAAGCAGACGACCTCTATTACACGGTTTATTCTTTAGTAAATTCTCAATGCAAAACGAAGATAATCAAAAGAACCAATGGTAAACACTAGTTACCACTAACGTTTATTTCTTGCTTTTGTCCGCTTTCTTAGTCCCTTCAGACTCAGTGTCTTCAGCCTCATCGTCTTCTTCTTCGTCATCATCTTCCTCTTCACCAAGCTTAGAGATTTCCTCTAGGCGCTCAATGACTCTTGCAGATACCGTGCCTTCCGGATACTCGCCTTCTTCATCGGGAACGCCTGGCTCCATACCCGTTAATAAATGCAACGCTTCATCCGCTGTAGAAATGGCATAAATGTGGAATTTACCCGCTTTAACGGCTTCGACAATATCATCATTTAACATCAGGTTAATGGTATTAGATTTAGGAATGATGGCACCTTGCGTCCCCGTCAGACCACGCGCATTACAAACATTGAAGAAACCTTCTATTTTTTCATTCACACCACCAATTGCCTGAATTTCACCGTACTGGTTTAATGAACCCGTAATTGCAAGATCTTGGCGGATTGGCACTTGGATCAACGCAGACAACAAACAACAAAGCTCAGCCGTGGAAGCACTGTCTCCATCGATATAGCCATAACTTTGTTCCATCGCAATAGAAGCCGAGATATCAAGTGGAAAGCGCTGAGCGTATTTGTTGCCAAGATAACCAGATAGAATTAACACACCTTTAGAGTGAATGTTTTGACCTAAGTTAGATTCTCGCTCAATATCTATAATCCCTTTGCCACCAGGATACACAGTCGTTGAAATCCGAGCCGGTGCACCAAAGCTACTATCGCCGATTTGCATAACCGTTAGGCCGTTAATTTTACCCACGGCATAACCTTCACTTTCTAATAACACCGTGCCATCAATAATTTCTTCAATGATTTTTTCACTGACACGACCGGTACGATGTCTTTTAGCTTTTAAAGCGCGCGCTATATGATCTGCCGTGATTTCGGTGTCTTTGGCCATTTCACGAACAAAATCTGCTTCACCTAACAATTCAAAAACATCACCAATTTTAGCCGCCATTTCTCGCTGATGTTCTGCCAAACGACTACTGTATTCAATAAGGGCAGCCACGCCATCGCGTGTTACGTTCGCATACTCTTCTTTATCTACACGGTCTTTCATAAGACGGGCAAAAGATAATTCAGACTCTTTTGAACGCTTTAATGTGTCATCAAAATCGACTAAAACACGAAACATTTCCTGAAAATCAGGATCTGCGTCTTGCAATAAATAATAAATATCACGCGCACCAATCAACACCACTTTTACCTGCAACGGCAAATCTTGTGGCGACAGCGTTGTGGTGTTCATCAGCCCCATGTCGGCGTAAGGATGTTCGATTTTTATGGTCTTGCTTTTCAAAGCCCGCTTAAGCGCTTCCCACAAATAATGATCTGTGAGCAGTTTCTCTGCATCCAATATCAAATAACCGCCGTTTGCGGCATGCAAACTACCAGAACGAATCAAACGATAGCTAGTAACGAGCATACCTTGATCACTACTGTGCTCGACTTGACCAAATAGGTTTCGATACGTTGGATGAGACTCATAAACTACGGGCTGCCCACCATCCGCTTCATGCGTTATCGCGATATTGGGCAAATACAACTCTTCATAAAATTGTCGACGACCAATTTCATCTCGATTCTCAGACGCTTTCTCATCGGCCATTTGATCTATAATAGTTTTATCAAGATCCTCTCTTAGGGCACTAAGATGAGCAGCAATATCCGCATCATCTTTGTATTTCTCAAACAAGCCAGACATCAAAGGGTCTAACGCTTCTTTCACCGTGTCCAAGTTCAACTGGCGAATTTGATCGTATGTCGCTCGCTTCCATTGCGGCAACCCTAATAATTCTTCGTTCAATAAGCCTTCTAATGTCGAAACGCCTTCTTGAAACACATCGCGTTCGTCATCGGTTAATGCAGCAAACTCATTTTCTTCTAACGCTTTGCCCTCTTTCATCGGAGCAAAACTAACAGAAGAAGCGTCGCGGAACATTGCCACACCAATTTTTCCTGAAACACGCTCAACTTTGTTAATTGCGGCTTCATATTGATCACTGAAAGCACGGTCAATTACACTCTTTTGCTGTTGGTAAGAAGGATTTTCGAAGGCGGCAGGAAAAGTAGCCATTAAGCCATCAATTAATGCACGAATTTCTTTCTCGAATTCAGACGCTAATCCTGGTGCAAATTCGATTGCTTTTGGTCGATGACTTTCCGTAAAGTTATTAATATACGCCCATTCGTTTGGCGCTGAACGGCGTTTAGCTTCGCTTTTGAGATAACTCAAGACGTAAGAAGAACGGCCTGTTCCCGAATCGCCCATAGCAAAAATATTGTAGCCTGGACGCTGCATGGCCACGCCAAATTGAATGGCTTCAACGGCACGCTCTTGACCTAAAATGCCACTCAGTGGCTCAATGTCATTTAACGTCTTAAAAGCTAGGTGATCATCAGGCACTTTAGCAGCAAGTGCTTGGTACGGTAGAGAGGTAACCATGTTGGACATCAATGGATTTCCTTTTGTCTAACAAACTACTTAGAAAGTTGGTTTGCGAAAGAAGAAAACTCTCCTTTCAAATATGTTAAATAAATACAATACGTTGAGATTAACACTCCGGTTTCACTTCGCCTATATTGAAGTAGAAATATCATCGCGATTATTGACTATCAAAACAGTATTGATGTTCCAAAAAACGACAAAACGAACCGGATTACTCAACTATTCTGTACCAAGCTGAAGTTGATGCTGTATATTTGCTTTTGAAAATACACGATGAAAATTCGCGGCAGTTGCCTCTAACAGAGCCTCGTAACGAATACCTTTTAAATCAGCTACATACTGAGCGATTTCTGATACGTATTTAGGCTCATTTTTCTTACCTCGATAAGGCACAGGAGCAAGGTATGGCGAATCCGTTTCAACAATCAAAGATTCTAAAGGAAGTTTACGAACTGTCTCCTTAAGATCCGCTGCGGTTTTAAACGTTACAATTCCAGAAATGGAGATCAAATAGTTTTCATCCAATGCCGCTTTGGCCATTTCATAATCTTCAGTAAAACAATGCAAAACGCCAGCGGTATCTCGATTACCGTATTGTTTGATCAGTGACAATGTGTCTTCTTTTGCATTTCGAGTGTGGACAATGACAGGCAAACCAAGCGACCCAGCTGCTTTAAGGTGATGAATGAAACTGGTCTTTTGGGCTTCATGGGCCAACACTGATGTCTCATAAAAATAATCCAACCCTGTTTCACCGATCGCAATCACTTTAGGGTTCGCCGCGTATTGCCGCAATAAAAGCTCATCCTGAATTAAGCCTTCACTCTGCAATGGGTGAACGCCACAACTAGCATAAACACCATTTCGTTTAGTGAACCCTAAAATGGTATCCATTTTCTTCAGATCAACACTGATACCCAGCAACTGTCTGACGCCTTTTTGATACGCCGCATCAATAGCCAAGTTTATATCATCGTTATAAGGTGCCAGATCCAGCATGTCGAGATGGCAATGGGTGTCAATTAACATAGTTGGTTTACCACTGATTCAATTCGTGTGTGAGTTGTATTATCGGGTTTAAGTTTGTTTTTTTAAGGTCTGATTTCAGCTTTTGCAACGCTTGATAACGCAACATGAGCGATTGAACACTCAATCTTACTATCAAGGTCGAATAAATCGCACGTAAGGCGCCATCTAATGGAGCGCCTGTTGAATGACAAATACATTGATGCAGAATAGCCGCCAGTCCGTTGCAATAATCTCCAATATTATTACTGTCCAACCCTTTTAATACATCACTAACTGCCGCCGCGCCTTGCAACATGCTATTCAGTTGCTCAGGCAAACCAGCGTATAAATTAGTCTTACCTTGTTGTTGAATCGACAACAAACGAAAAGGCTGTATGGTTAACCAAAACAGAGAGCTCAGCTCTTGGTGATCTGGAAACTGCAGCAACCACTGCTTTACGTCATCAACAGTTGGGGTAGGTACGCTGACCAAAAGACATCGACTTCTTATGGTTGGCAAAAGACTAGTGGATTGGGAACTGGTAAGCACAAAATAAGTACGCGGCGCAGGCTCTTCTAACGCTTTTAATACAGCGTTTGCTGCGTTGATGTTCATCGCTTGAGCGTGCGTAATTAAGACAACTTTATTTTGACCTATTTGCGGTTTTTGATTTATTTGCTTTACTAACAAGCGCACTTGATCGACTTTAATCGTCGATGCTTCACCATCTAAAACACGGAAATCTGGATGTGTATCGGCTCGCATCAAGTCGCATGAATGGCACTGTCCACAAGCCGCAGCCTGATCACCCTCGCACATCAAGTCTTTGACAATTTCACGAGCAAGTTGCTCTTGCCCTACGCCATCCGCCCCCGTCACTAACAAAGCATGAGACAGACTATTCGTTTGTTTCAGCACTTGAACTTGTCGCAAACAAGGAATCAACCAATGAGCAATCGTTGTCATCTATTCATCACCAGACCACGTTTTACTCAGCTGCATCAACTGGTCTTCAATTTGTTTTTGCACAGCATCTAAAGATAGGCTCGCATCAATCACCTTGACTCTGTGTGGATCTGCGCTTGCGCACTCAAGAAAGCCATCACGCACTTTTTGATGAAAGAGTACGGATTCTTTATCCAAACGGTCTTGATGTTGACGCTGCACTACGCGTTCTTGGCCCAATTCAACAGGAACATCTAAAACCAGCGTGGCATCCGGCTTGTTGTCGCCAACGACCCAACTGGCTAATTGATCTAAAACCTTAGTGTCACCACCGCGCGCCTTACCTTGATAAACATAACTCGAATCTAAAAAGCGATCACTGATCACCCATGTGCCTTTCTCTAATGCGGGCTGTATCTTTTCTGCCAAATGCTGGGCTCTGGCGGCAAACACAAGCAACAACTCAGTGACATCATTCACCGGTTCTTCTCTAGGCGTTAATATCAACTGACGTATCTCTTCCGCCAGGGGCGTGCCACCAGGCTCTCGGGTCAGTATGTAAGAGATATTATGAGACTCTAACCACTGACGAATAAAGTGAATAGCCGTTGTTTTACCGCTACCTTCTCCACCTTCAAGCGAAATAAATTTACCTCTCATACACCAACCCCTCTATTTCGCATTTTTTGGAGTCGATCGATAATCTTCTCGACGCTTAAACTGATATTTTCTTACGGCCTGATTGTGCTCTATTAGAGTGTTAGAAAAAGCATGGGTGCCATCCCCTTTAGCGACAAAATACAAGGCTTTGGTTTGCTCTGGATTCAATGCCGCCTCGATGGCTTCACGGCCAACATTAGCAATAGGCGATGGCGGCAAACCATAAAATCGGTAAGTATTATAGGGAGACGAATCCTGCAAACCTTTGCGGGTCAAATTACCTTTAAACGAATCTCCCAGGCCGTAAATTACCGTCGGATCAGTCTGCAGCCGCATGCCTTTTTTTAGTCGATTAATGAATACCTGAGCGATCAAAGGTCGCTCATCCGGCACACCCGTTTCTTTTTCAATAATAGACGCCATAACCAAGGCTTCATACGCTGATTTATAAGGTAAGTCTGGCGCTTTATGTTTCCATAAATCTGTCAATGTTTGCGTCATTAGTTCATGAGCATGTTTTAAAATACTAGCGTCAGTATCACCTTCATGATAACGATAAGTATTCGCGAAAAACTGCCCTTCTGGATGCTCAACCTCAAGTCCTAATTTTTCGACTATTTCTTCATTCGAAGAGTCCAGCAAAGTCATTGTGATATTGCCTCTGGCCTTCATCGCCGACAAGAAATCTTGAGTCGTTTTGCCTTCCAGCAAGGTAATAGAGTAAAAAATAGATTGCCCAGAATCAAACAGCGCCATGATGTCCAATAAATTCATTTCAGGCTGGATTGCGTACTTTCCAACTTTGGGAACCCATTCAGGATTCAGTTTTGAAGCCACTCGAGTAAGAAAAGGATATGCGATCAAACCTTTTTTATTCAGCTCATCACCTAAACTATGAGAGGTATCTCCAGCACGGACTTCAAACGTTTCTACAGACGTCAGTGTCACCGGAACCGTAATAGAATAATAAAGGTAGCCTGCAAATATAGCCGATAAGGTAATCAACAGAAAAACAACACGATAAAACCACTTAATGAGTGCCATGCATATCCTTAGCTTGCATTGAAATTTGTAATTTTCGAGTATGAATACCAATCGGAAAAGATGTTCCTGCAATATGAATGACAGGTACGACCCCCATCAAGCTATTGGTAATAAAAACCTCATCCGCCACCATCAGATCGGACAGTGAATAATGACCAACCTGAACAGTATAACGCTCTTGGTTTTCTATAATGGCCTTTCGATAAGTACCTTGCACTCCCGATCGATGAAGAGAAGGCGTATAGAAAATACCTTTTTCAACCCAAAAAAGATTGCTTTGAATACACTCCACCAATTCTTGACGCTCATTTAACATGATGGCTTCAAAATCTATCACCTTCAAGAACCGCTTAGCCATAACATTTTCTAACCTATTTAAGTGTTTAATGCCGGAAAGAAAGCGATTACTGCTGATAGGAACAGGAGAAATAGAGAGTGAGACACCTTTGGCGCGGTGATCTTGATAATCTGGAGCCGGTAAAATACCGATAATGATGGAGTGAATACAGGGCTCAGGTGCTAAATAACCTCTTCCGCCTTCTCCGCGGCTGACGATAATTTTTACAACCGACTCATCACGAATCAAAGACTGAACATTTTTATCTAAGAAATCCGATAAGACTTTTTTTTGATCGGATGAAAAAGGCATACCGAGCTTATATAGCCCTCGATATAAACGAGAAAGGTGATCATCAATTTGTAGAAAACACTGAGGAAACGCACGAATGGTTTCAAATACGCCATCACCGTAAGCCAAACCACGGTCAGCAACGGAAACAGATTTTTCTAATCTGTAATTAACGAACCAAGTCATGGCTAAAAACTCAAAAAATAAGGTTAGCTATGATAGCGCAAAAAAAAGATGGCGTCCCGTAGGGGGTTTGAACCCCTGTTACCGCCGTGAAAGGGCGGTGTCCTAGGCCACTAGACGAACGGGACACAACATTTTATTGCATTAATTATCTACTTTCTGACCACTCAATATAAAGTGGCGTCCCGTAGGGGGTTTGAACCCCTGTTACCGCCGTGAAAGGGCGGTGTCCTAGACCACTAGACGAACGGGACACTGTTTAGTTTTGAGAAAACTATAAACAATCACATCGCGTTATCGCTAACATCGATGTTGGAGCGGGAAACGAGGCTCGAACTCGCGACCCCAACCTTGGCAAGGTTGTGCTCTACCACTGAGCTATTCCCGCATTACTAACCGCTCTACTCTATTCAAGCGATTTACGATCTCTATTTATAAAATAAAGCACCATAAATAATGGCGTCCCGTAGGGGGTTTGAACCCCTGTTACCGCCGTGAAAGGGCGGTGTCCTAGACCACTAGACGAACGGGACACTGTTTAGTTTTGAGAAAACTATAAACAACCACATCACGTTATCGCTAACATCGATGTTGGAGCGGGAAACGAGGCTCGAACTCGCGACCCCAACCTTGGCAAGGTTGTGCTCTACCACTGAGCTATTCCCGCATTACTAACCGCTCTACTCTATTCAAGCGATTTACGATCTCTATTTATAAAATAAAGCACCATAAATAATGGCGTCCCGTAGGGGGTTTGAACCCCTGTTACCGCCGTGAAAGGGCGGTGTCCTAGACCACTAGACGAACGGGACACTGTTTAGTTTTGAGAAAACTATAAACAACCACATCACGTTATCGCTAACATCGATGTTGGAGCGGGAAACGAGGCTCGAACTCGCGACCCCAACCTTGGCAAGGTTGTGCTCTACCACTGAGCTATTCCCGCATTACTAACCGCTCTACTCTATTCAAGCGATTTACGATCTCTATTTATAAAATAAAGCACCATAAATAATGGCGTCCCGTAGGGGGTTTGAACCCCTGTTACCGCCGTGAAAGGGCGGTGTCCTAGACCACTAGACGAACGGGACACTGTTTAGTTTTGAGAAAACTATAAACAACCACATCACGTTATCGCTAACATCGATGTTGGAGCGGGAAACGAGGCTCGAACTCGCGACCCCAACCTTGGCAAGGTTGTGCTCTACCACTGAGCTATTCCCGCAATAACTTCTCATTCACAGAAATATAGGTAAACTATACAACCACCTGTATATAAAGATGGCGTCCCGTAGGGGGTTTGAACCCCTGTTACCGCCGTGAAAGGGCGGTGTCCTAGACCACTAGACGAACGGGACTACGTTATAATCTTGCTGTGTGAGCGGGTGCGTATATTACTGTTACCAAACATAAAATCAACAGTTTTTTTTATTAATTTAAGTCACTTAAAAAAAAAGTACCATATAAATCAATTGAATCGGAGCTCTTATGCTAAACAAAAAACTATTATTAACCCTGTCACTTTCAACGCTTTTATTAGCGGGCTGCTCTACAACACATTATATAAGCGTCACTCCGCAGGCTGATGTAAAAGGTAAAAGCCTCACCAACGAGAGAGTTATCAATGTCACCACTAGCACTAAACTGACTAATTCCATTGGCTTTATTAAAACAAGCATTAATGAGCGAGCTGACATTTTTACAACAAACGACGTCAAAGAAAGTGTTAAGGATAGTGTACTGGCAGGCTTGCGCGAATTAGGCTTCACTCCAGAACAAGGCGTTATGCCAGCAGCAGACCTACAAATTGAAATAACCAAGATGAGCTACACCACAACAGTCGAAACATTAAAAACCGTAGCCACGTTAGAATTTGAACTAAAAACCACGCTAGCAGCAAAAGGACAAACCTACAAAGCCAACTACGGCTCTGAGAAAGTGAGAGAGTACGGCACAATGCCCTACCAGCAATCCGTTCAGGACGATATGAATAGCCTAGCCAGCCAAACAGTCAACCGCTTACTAAGCGATCCAAACATTATCGTTTTACTTAAATAAAGCCCGATAATATAAACGACCTTCATGCACTGTATTAAGAAGGTCGTTTTTACTTCACCAACCTCTGCAACACAATCACCAATTACTCTCTTCTAATCAAGCCAGATCGCAGCTTAACAACCACTTTCACTTTTTAACGTAAGATTTTTTCTCACTGCATCTTGATCACCTCGACGTTAAGTGTAAAGTTAGAATATTTTTACAATCCAGCTTCCATAAGGATAAAGTGGTGCAAATTCGCAAATCAAACAAACTCGCCAATATATGCTATGAAATTCGTGGCCCAGTACTAAAAGAAGCTGTCCGGATGGAAGAAGAGGGGCAGCGTATACTTAAGCTTAATATAGGCAACCCTGCCGCATTTGGCTTTGAGGCTCCCGATGAAATACTCGTTGACGTCATTCGCAATCTACCCACTTCTCAAGGATACTGCGAATCCAAGGGCCTTTACTCTGCTCGCAAGGCCGTTATGCAAAAATATCAAGCAATGGGCATCAAATCTGCGGATGTAAACCATGTTTGGATGGGGAACGGGGTCAGCGAACTTATCGTCATGGCAATGCAAGGACTTCTTAACGACGGTGATGAAATTCTCATACCAGCCCCTGACTACCCTCTTTGGACCGCTGCTGCCACCCTCTCAGGCGGCTATGTGAAACATTACCTCTGCGACGAAGGCGCCGGCTGGCAACCAGACATCAATGACATTCGCTCAAAAATATCCAACAAAACCAAAGCCATCGTCATTATAAACCCGAACAACCCAACGGGTGCGGTGTATGAAAAAGGCATACTAGAGTCAATAATTAATCTTGCTGAAGAACACAACCTTCTGATTTTTTCGGATGAAATTTACGACAAAATCCTCTATGACGACGCCCAACATATTCCTACTGCTACATTGACAGAAGGCCGCGCACCTTGCATTACGTTCGGTGGACTCTCAAAAGTCTATCGCACCGCTGGCTTCCGTTCAGGCTGGATGGTCATTACGGGGGATAGAGCCGGTATCAGCGATTATATAGAAGGGTTAGACATTCTCAGCTCTATGAGACTATGCGCCAACGTACCTGCTCAGCATGCCGTACAAACCGCATTAGGTGGATACCAAAGCATTAATGAACTAATTATCCCCGGCGGTCGCTTTTATGAGCAACGCAAAGTAGCTTGGGAAGCGCTTGACTCAATTCCCGGCGTTCACTGCCATAAACCTGAAGGGGCGTTGTATTTATTCCCTCGTCTCGATCCAAAAATATACAAAATTAAAAATGACATGGATCTTGTCTTGCAGTTCTTGCGAGAAGAAAAAGTACTTATTGTTCAAGGCACCGGATTTAATTGGCCAACACCAGATCATGTTCGTTTTGTCTTTTTACCACACACCGAAGAACTAACACCCGCCATGGAACGATTTGCTGCGTTTTTAGGTCGATTAAGAAAGCGTTAACACCACTCTTGAAATAATCCAATAAAGCCCTACTATGCTCCTTAACAGTTTCTTAAGGAGCATATCGATGCGCATTATTCTGTTTTTGCTGACAAACCTCGCCGTCATGGTGGTGGCAGGTATTGTCTTAAGTCTTTTGGGCGTTAATGGTTATATGACCAGCAATGGCCTCGACTTCACCTCTTTGCTGATCTTTTGCGGTGTCTTTGGCTTTACGGGCAGCATCATTTCACTCCTATTATCTAAATTCATGGCGAAACGTGGCTCGGGTGCCGTTGTTATTGAGCAACCACGCAACCACAAAGAAGCCTGGCTACTTGATACAGTAAAAGAACTTTCGCAAAAGGCGGGCATTAAAATGCCAGAAGTTGCGATTTTTCCCGCTCACGATGCCAATGCGTTCGCCACTGGCTGGAACAAAAATGCGGCGTTAGTTGCGGTTTCCAGCGGCATGTTAGATCGCTTCTCGCCCGATGAAATTAAAGCAGTACTTGGCCATGAGATAGGGCACGTAGCAAACGGAGACATGATCACCCTGTCACTCATTCAAGGTGTGGTTAACACCTTTGTTATGTTCTTTGCACGTATCGCCGCTTATGCCGTCGATCAGTTCTTGCGTAAAAACGATAACGAAGGCTCTGTGGGTTGGGGTTATTATATTGCGACATTTGTATTTGAGATCATCTTCGGCGTATTGGCCTCAATGATTGTTATGTGGTTCTCTCGCTTTCGCGAATTTAGAGCGGATGAAGCCGGGGCTCGTTTGGCAGGAAAAAACGCCATGATTGCAGCACTTGTACGATTACAGAAAGAGCATGAAGAAAGCCACATGCCGGACTCGATGCTTGCTTTCGGCATTCGTCGCGGCAGAAAACCAACTATGGGCGAGTTGTTTTCTAGCCACCCACCAATCGAAGTCAGAATCAAAGCCCTTCAAGCACTTTAACCCCCAGAGCTTCACCATAAAAAACGCCAGCTTATTTGCTGGCGTTTTTTATGTTTAAAAAACTATTTTGTTTTGTTGTGCTGGGTTTCTAAGATGAAAGCCATCAAAGGAATACCCGCCTCCTTCAGAACATCCACAAAGCGAATACCATAGACATAAAAGTACTCTACACCCATTCGGCTTAAAAAATCATTATCTACTAAACTAGCCTGAACCTGCTCAAGCATTTGAATTTCTTGTGTCCTAATTTCACAATCTAGCTTTAGAATATGATTATAAGGCCCTATTTTCACACTACATACCAAACGCATTGTCTGGTTAACCGAACCGAAATCCTCTTTCGATATAAGCTTTGCGCCGCCAAGACTCAAATCAATAATAATAGAAGAAGAAGCCGCAGCGATGGTTGTTACGGCACCATTTGGTTCAACATTCGATATTAAACGAGTTTCAACTCGAACAGCTTGACGAACTTCAGACGTTTCAACATAACTTGGGTAGGCGATGTGTAAGTGAGCAGCTGGCTCCATATAGCTTTTTGCCACTTTACTAGAAAAGGCGCAAACATGCGTACTCAACATTAATCGAACATTTACGACCTGACTGTCTCTTACTAGAATGTTTTTTCCTTTTAACCTAGGACTAGACAAAATTAGCGAACTTCTTGGAATATTACCAAGCACTTTCACCATGTAACGCCCTGGAGGAGAAATAAACTCCAACTGAACATTTGTCCCTATTGGCACTTCAAGATCTCCCAGATCAACCTGCATTACTCCAGCCATGCACTTACCTTAGTCTCTATTTATTATTTACCGAAAAACCGGCAGCACCTAAAAAGTTGTGCGCAATACTAATATCAGCGCTCATGAAACAAGTATTTAGTTCATCTCTTTCAATGTAATGTTTTCGCAACCAATCGAAGACGTTATTTTCTTTATTTTCCCGATATTTAAAGCGTAAGCGCGCATCATCTCTTGCAACATCATAGATCGCATGAATACTTCGAGCCAGCATTTCCTCTTGCGACCCACCTGCACGCACACGAATAGCCGAAAGCCAACCATCACTCATGGCATCTTTGCTGCTTATACCGAGAGTATTTAATTTCAAATACTGGCATAAAGCCTGATACACCATCCATGTACCTTTTTCACGACCTTGCTTGCTATATCCAGCAATATGCGGAGTAGCGATATCGACGATAGAAACCAACGCCTGATTAATGTTGGGCTCATCATCCCAAACATCCAGTACTAAATGCAGATCACCGTTCAGCTGAGCATGACGCTCAATCAAGGCTTGCTCATCGATAACGCCACCTCGTCCAGCCGAAATAATAGCAGCGCCAGCAGACAATTGACTTAACGCTTCCGCTCCCAGCATCCCCTTTGTGGGATAGCTTCCTGAATGCGTTAAGGGGGCATGCAGTGAAATCACATCGCAAGCCAACACATCAGTCAAAGAAACAAAATTTACCGAGCCGCCAGAATCCATCTTTAAAGGATCATAAACACAGACCTGACATCCCATTCTGGCAAAACGCTCGTAGACGGATTTTCCTACATTACCATATCCGATGACGCCAATTTTTTTGCTTAACCAATGAAGACCCTTCGTTAGATAAAGATAACTCAAACCACTGAAAACATAATCAGCGACCGCTTCCGCGTTGCACCCTGGAGCGCTACTGAAAGCAACATTCGCCTCCGCGAGATATTTCAGATCAATGTGATCCACGCCGATCGTAGCGCTTCCAACAAAACGAACAGAACTACCTTCAAGAAGATCTCGGGTTACCTTCGTTACAGATCTGACCAAAAGCACATCCGCATTATTTACCTGATCATGCGTTAACGCTCGTCCATTAACCAACTCAACGGTACCTAAATGTGAAAAGAGAGCTTCCGCATTCGGCATATTTTCATCTGCAATAATCTTCATACTGTCGCTTTAAAAACTCATCTAATACCAGATCAGAACTATGTTGTTTTAATAAATACCCTGCAAACAACTCAACCCTTTCAGGAAATCCAGAAACTATATATTCGCCTACCTGAGCCATAACAGCCTTTTCAAAATGCCTAGCATCATAATCAGGCAGGGATAAATTATCGACACTGACACGAAAGGGCAACCCAGCTACCCAATGCAATACACATTCAACCGCTTGAGGTCTCACCTCGACTCGCTCAAACTCTAACTGTGTAGGCAAGTCACGAGAATCAGATTCATACCAATAACCATAATCCTCCAAACACCGCCTTTCGTGTCCAGCAATACACCAATGACTCACTTCATGCAGCGCACTAGAAAGATAATCAAAACGAAAATAAACGGTCGCCGGAACATCAGTCTGAGCGGGCAAATAAAGCGGCTCAGCGGCACCACCTACAAGGCGGGTATTGAAACTTGAAAGGAAACAAGCACTAAAGGCTTCCATCAGCTGCTTTACATCTGTCAACTACAGACTCCAAATGTAAAGAATTATCACACAAGAAAGAAAAATGCGCCACGCAAAGTAATTAACTCCACGTAACGCATGAGATTTTCATCTTAAGGCATCAGCCAGACGTTAATAAATAGCTTCAGTATTTAACCGCGATAATAGCGTGAAGGCACGAAAGGCATCGTCGTTAGCGTCAACGGAATACTCTTACCTCTTACACTGGCAAACAATGGCTGATCAGTACCAAGCGATGAAGTAGAAACATAAGCCATTACTATAGGTTGCGCGAGCGTTGGCGAGAAACCGCCACTTGTCACTACCCCTTGAACATTACCAAGCGCATCAACTATATCGACACCTTCGCGAACTGGCGCACGCCCATCCACCAAATAACCAACACGCTTCCTGGCTGGTTTATTCGCAAATTGCGGCAATATGATATCAGCACCAGGAAAACCACCAGCACGCTCACCATCCAAACGACGTACTTTTTGGATTGCCCAATTAATAGAAGCCTCTACTGGCGTAGTATTGGTGTCAATATCGTGACCATATAGACACAAGCCCGCCTCAAGACGTAACGAATCACGCGCACCAAGACCGATCCATTCGACCTCAGTAAAAGCCAACAATGCACTCGCAAAGGCATCAGCATGGTCATTTGGTACTGAAACTTCGTAACCATCTTCACCAGTATAACCAGAGCAACTTACCCAAAGCTCAACCCCTTGCCAATCCAGTTTGGAGCTTTGCATAAATGTCATAGACAAAACATCAGGCACCATTCGGGTAAACACTTCGCGAGCTTTTGGCCCTTGAATAGCTAACAACGCTCGATTATCAATGACTTCAACATCACAACCTACCAATGATGACCTAAGGTAAGCAATGTCCTGTTCTTTACAGGCCGCATTTACGACCATAAAGACATCGTCACCCCAGTTCGCAAACATCAAATCATCTGTAATGCCGCCCTCGTCTGTTGTGAACATACCGTAACGCTGCATACCTTCCGCCAAATCAACAACATCAACCGGCAGAATTGCCTCAAGAGACGACTTTACACCCTCCCCCCTTAACATCACTTGCCCCATGTGCGAGACATCAAACAACCCCGCATTCTCGCGAACCCATAGGTGTTCCTTCATGACGCCAAGAGGATATTGAACAGGCATTTCATAACCTGCAAATTCAACCATTCTGGCACCAGAAGCAATATGTTGATCATACAAAGCTGTACGTTTCATAACGAAAACCTTAATAAAGTTAGTGGTAGGGTTTGTTTCCAATTGGAAACAGAGTATCTAAAAGCAACTTGATTTGACAAGTACTAAGCAATATTTATTAAGTGATTATTGTAATAAATACCAACAAAAATGGAGAAAACAACTAAATGATCGGTCAAAAATATTAAGATATATACTTAGAATTCACTTCAATTTACTGTTTCCAATTGGAAACTTTTTGATTATGATAAAGAAAATGACGTAAATTGATCAATGACTGACGCTCTTAGAAAGATGATCTTTTTTCATCATCCTAGACTGCCATAGTGTTATTATACGCAAAACTCATTGTCTTCTAGGCATACATGTTTATTAAAGAGGAATTTACCCATGGTCAACACCGACGCTTTTTTCAGCCAAACGTTAGCTGAACGAGATCCAGAGCTTTTTGCAACGATTGTTGCAGAAGAAGAACGCCAAGAAACCGGCATTGAATTGATCGCTTCTGAGAACATCACTTCAAAAGCAGTCTTGGAAGCTCAGGGCTCTGTCCTTACCAACAAATACGCTGAAGGTTATCCGAATCGTCGCTACTATGGTGGCTGTGAAGCGGTAGACGTAACAGAACAACTTGCGATCGACCGAGCTAAACAACTTTTCAACTGCGAGTTTGCCAACGTGCAACCTCACTCTGGCGCCCAAGCAAATGGCGCAGTAATGCTTGCTCTACTTCAGCCAGGCGATACTATTCTTGGTATGTCTTTGGACTCAGGTGGTCATTTGACTCACGGTGCACCACCAGCGCAATCAGGTAAATGGTTTAATGCCATTCAATACCAAGTTCACCCTGACACATTATTGATTGATTACGATGCCATCGAAGCACAGGCATTGGAATGCAAACCGAAAATGATCATCGCAGGTGGCTCTGCCATACCTCGAGTTATAGACTTCAAGCGTTTCCGTGAAATTGCTGACAAAGTTGGCGCCTATTTGTTTGTTGATATGGCTCATATTGCTGGTCTTGTAGCGACAGGTGCTCATCCATCTCCGCTTCCTCACGCACATGTTGTAACAACCACAACACACAAAACACTTCGTGGCCCGCGCGGCGGCATGATTCTTTCCAACGACCTTGATCTTGGTAAGAAAATAAACTCTGCAGTTTTCCCAGGCTATCAAGGTGGCCCACTGATGCACGTCATCGCAGGTAAAGCCGTTGCCTTTGGTGAAGCCCTAAAACCTGAGTTCAAAGTGTACATCGATCAAGTAGTTGCGAACGCTAAAGTATTGGCAGAAGTGATGATTGAACGCGGTTGCGATATCGTGACCGGTGGAACAGACAACCACTTAATGCTTGTTGACTTGCGCCCTAAAGGCATCAAAGGCAACATGGCGGATAAAGCACTAGAACGCGCCGGCATCACCTGCAATAAAAACGGCATCCCGTTTGATACTGAAAAACCAATGATCACATCTGGTATCCGTATCGGTACACCGGCAGCAACGTCGCGTGGTTTTGGCATAGAAGAGTTTCGTCAAGTTGGTCATCTAATCAGTGACGTAATCGATGGCTTGGTAGCAATGCCAGAAGGCAATCCAGAAGTAGAAGCTCGCGTACTTTCTGAAGTAAAAGAACTTTGCAAACGCTTCCCACTTTACCGCTAAAAACACATACCCAAGGATACGTATTCTTGGGTATTTTTTTCGAAGAGGCATAAATATAATGAGCACTATCCCAGAAAATCTAAAATACGCCGGTTCTCATGAATGGGTACTAGACAACGGTGACGGTACAGTAACTGTTGGCATTACTGACCATGCACAAGACCTACTAGGCGATGTTGTGTATGTTGAATTACCAGAAGTAGGCGCAGAAGTTACCGCTACTGAGCAGTTTTCGCTCGTAGAATCAGTAAAAGCCGCTTCTGATATTTATGCTCCCGTTAATGGTGAAGTCATCGCTGTCAACGAAGCACTAAATGATGCACCAGAGTTGATCAACGAAGTACCTTTTGAAGGCGCTTGGATTGCAAAAATCAAGCTTAGCGACGCCGCTGACCTTGATAAACTGCTTGACGCTGCAGGCTATTCAGCCACCATCGAATAGTCTCCTTATAGGCTCTCCTACTTCTTTGATGAGAGAGCCCATTCTCCCGATTTTATCTTAATAGGTGATTGAAACATGACTTCGTGCATCCGCGATTTGTTAAACAATGATGAGTTTATTGCTCGCCATATCGGCCCTGATGCTTCTGAACAAGCAAAAATGCTAGCAACTATAGGCGCTAACTCGCTTCCCGAGCTGATTGACAAAACAGTTCCTGAAGCCATTCGTCAAGCAAATCTAGACCTATCTGCTGAACCAGTTAGCGAAAGCGATGCACTGATTCAATTAAAGAAAATTGCCAGCCAAAACAAAGTGGCACGTTCTTTTATTGGTATGGGTTATCACGATACACACGTCCCTTCGCCTATTTTAAGAAATCTACTAGAAAATCCAGGTTGGTATACAGCGTACACACCTTACCAACCAGAAATATCACAAGGTCGATTGGAAGCACTGCTTAACTTCCAACAAGTCATCATCGATCTAACCGGCATGGAAATTTCTAATGCGTCATTATTAGACGAAGCGACAGCGGCAGCCGAGGCAATGACGCTTATGAAGCGCTCAAATCGCAAAAAGAGCGATTCTCTTTTTGTTGCCAGCCATTGCCTACCGCAAACTATTGACGTTATTAAAACCCGTGCCGAACTATTGGACATTAATGTCATTGTTGATGATATTAATAATTTTGAAAACCACGACGTATTTGGCGCCATCTTCCAATACCCAGGTATTGACGGCAGCGTAAGTGATTTAACGCCTATGATTGCCAAAGCACACGAACAAGGTGCATTGGTAAGTATTGCTGTTGACCTATTGTCTTTAGTCTTGCTGAAATCTCCAGGCGACATGGGCGCAGACATTGTTTTCGGTAGCGCACAACGCTTTGGCGTACCAATGGGTTTCGGCGGACCACACGCCGCATTCCTAGCAACAAAAGACGCATTCAAACGCTCTATGCCAGGTCGCGTTATTGGCGTCTCTAAAGACAGTCATGGTAAACCTGCACTTCGCATGGCCATGCAGACGAGAGAGCAACATATTCGCCGTGAAAAAGCGACATCAAACATTTGTACCGCTCAAGCCTTACTCGCCATGATGGCTGGTTTCTATGCGGTCTATCATGGCCCAGTTGGATTGAAAAAAATCGCCAACCGCGTTGCCGCTCTAACAGATTGTTTTGCTAAAGCCGTTCAACAACAAGGTTTAACCACCAACGCAAACTACTTTGACACCGTTATTGTTAACTCCGGCAGTCAAACTGACGCTATTATGGCGAAAGGCGTAGCCAAGTTGATGAACTTCTACAAGGTCTCAGAGACCCAAGTTTCTGTTTCCTTGAATGAAACCATTACACCAAGCGATCTAATCGATTTGGCGGAATGCTTTGGTGCAACACTGACATTAGAAGATGTTACTAACTCTAATGCGACTTACGGCTTTGACAATACCCTACTACGCCAAGACGACATATTGACGCATCCTGTTTTCAATAGTCATCACAGCGAAACGGAATTGATGCGTTACATGCACCAATTAGAAGTAAAAGACATCGCCTTGAACCAAAGTATGATTCCTCTTGGCTCATGCACAATGAAACTGAACGCAGCGTCTGAGATGATTCCAGTGACGTGGGCAGAATTTGGGCGCATTCACCCATTTGCACCAGATAACCAAGTCAGCGGCTATCATGCGTTGT
Organism: Marinomonas primoryensis; assembly: GCF_013372285.1. Lineage (NCBI taxonomy): Bacteria > Pseudomonadati > Pseudomonadota > Gammaproteobacteria > Oceanospirillales > Oceanospirillaceae > Marinomonas > Marinomonas primoryensis. Next base: position 2,176,873 of record NZ_CP054301.1, read on the forward strand.
TGCAAGACTTGATTAAGATGCTTTCGAAAGCAACAGGCTACGACACCATGTCAATGCAGCCAAACTCGGGCGCACAGGGCGAATACGCGGGTTTAATCGCGATAGACAAATACCATAAGTCTCGTGGCGATCACGACAGAAACATTTGCTTGATTCCAAGTTCTGCTCACGGTACTAACCCAGCTTCAGCCGCACTAGCAGGCATGAAAGTGGTTATCGTAAAATGCGATGAAGATGGCAACATTGATTTAGTCGATCTTGCTGAAAAAGCAGAAAAATATGCCGCAGCACTAAGCTGCATCATGGCAACTTACCCGTCCACTCACGGTGTATTCGAAGAACACATTCGTGAAGTGTGTGACATCGTCCACAAATTCGGCGGACAAGTTTACATCGATGGTGCAAACTTAAACGCATTGGTTGGTGTTGCGCCTCCAGGCAAATTTGGTGGTGACGTTTCTCACCTTAACTTGCACAAAACATTTTGTATTCCTCATGGCGGCGGTGGCCCAGGTATGGGACCAATTGGTGTTAAATCTCACCTTGCGCCTTTCTTACCGGGTCACGCAGTCACACCCGTAATGGGCATGACAGAACAACATGGTGCGGTTTCTGCAGCACCTTACGGCAGCGCAAGCATTCTGGTGATTACTTGGATGTACATCAAAATGATGGGCGACAAAGGCCTACGTGATGCAACCCTAACGGCTATCTTGAATGCAAACTACATTGCTAAACGCCTTGAAGATCATTACCCAGTACTTTACACAGGTAAAAACGGCACAGTAGCGCACGAATGTATTATCGACATTCGCCCACTGAAAGCAGAATCAGGCATCAGTGAAGAAGACATCGCAAAACGTTTGATGGATTTCGGTTTCCACGCGCCAACCATGTCTTTCCCTGTTGCTGGCACACTGATGATCGAACCGACTGAATCTGAGAACCTTGATGAGTTAGATCGCTTCTGTGACTCCATGATTAAGATTCGTCAAGAGATCAGCAAAGTGCAAGCAGGCGAATGGCCGCTAGAAGACAACCCATTAGTAAACGCTCCACATACTGCGGACAGTCTTCTTGATATCGAATGGGCCCACGCTTACTCACGCAAAGACGCAGCTTACCCATTACCTTGGATCAAAGGTCGTAAATACTGGCCACCAGTTGGCCGTATAGACAACGTCTACGGTGATCGTAATTTGTTCTGCGAATGCCCACCGATCGACAGCTACGAAGATTAAAACGTCATAGCCTGAAACAAAAAACGAGTCCAAGTGGCTCGTTTTTTATTGTCCTTAATTTTATCGAAAATACTAAAGCGATTTAGCCAAGCTCTTTATTCAGCGCTCGTCCAAGTAAGCCAAAGTAATTTTGAAATGCCTGATTGATTTTTTCTCGCTGCTCCCCTTGAGGATAAAGCCCTGCCTTTGCTTCCTCGGAATAGCGCGTACCTTTTACTAAGAATCGACTTGATGGCTTTTTGTCTTCTACGAAGGACTCAAATGCACGAGCGCACATTTCTTCTGGTTTGGAGTAATAGAAGGTATTGTGCTTTTCATCGACACATTGAGACGCTTGAAACATTTCGCTGGTGTCGCCGCCGTCTGGACTGAGTAGAATACTCTTGAAACAGTCGCCTAGAAGATCATTCAAGGGATGTGATTTGATATTACTTGAACTGGGTTGCTGTAGCCAATTACTAGATGCAAAGCTAGCTGAAGAGGCGAAGTGGAACATTTTATCACCTAGGTAATGATCGAAAGCATGAAACCATTCATGAGCAAGGCTTCCAGCGCCCGCATTTTTCGCTAAGGACAGCTGTCGCGTTGCTGGAACATAGTGAGCAGCCACGCCAGGCCTTCCACCTTTTCCATATTGAAGGCCAAGAGTACCCCGCAGAGATACAAGCAACTCAGGCCCTTGCAATACAGACATTAAATCTTCTAGCGCACGATGAAAATTAACCGCTGCTCGATCTCGTTCTTCGGACGTAACCCAACGCCCCATTTCAATACCACGAAAATCAAACTGCCGCCGAATCTTGGCAAAATTAATTGAGGCCTGTGAAGCTGACATTATGACTCGCTAATTAATTACATTGAACTTAAAACTGTATAGGAATTTATGTGATACCAAATTGCTGATTGAATTCAGCAATTTTAGAATGTCGCATATTTTTTAATAACTGCAATTCTTCTTCAACCCAATCCTTTAACTCTTTTGTTTGCACAGGGTCGTTACTGGCTACAACATTAAGCTCATGTTCATACTGATCCAACAAGGCATCAAAGTCATCTTGATACGCCTCTTCGACCAGAGCTAAGGCGACTTGATGCTGATAGTTGGACGGTTGCTGGGCGTGCTTTTGTATATAAGCCAGCGAATTATCTAAATAAAGTTGATTCAGTGGGTCAAGCTTTACACCAACGCCTTTTAGAGTACTTTTTCTATCATCAGAAAGTACCCTTGCCTGCAGCACCTCTGCTTCGTAACCAACACTAGCCTGCGCAAAACCGACGGGCACCGTGTTCAATACAAGAATCGCGGTAAGAGACTGCAGCTTTTTCAGAAATACTTTCTTCATGCGGATCTTCTTCTATATCAGTGTAAGGCATGCCTTGGTTTGTTTTTTCAATCTCAACAAAAACAAAGTAATTGCAAGGCAAATATAAGTGACATCTGATTCTATTAAGGCAAAAGGATAAGAACAACACCCAAAGAACAGATGCACATTTTAATCTTATCTTTGCGCCTTTCAGGTTGACTACCTGACACTTTAATTTGGCAACACAGCTCACGCAGATCGTATTGCTAACACACATAACATCACGTTTTCTGAAAAATTTAGATGACAAATTGCATGCAAAAATAATAGATGTATTAGCCTCATACATTCGTGCGAACTATGAAGGTCGTGATGGTGTAGCTGTTGATCACAGCTATCCTAAAATTTAAGCGCTAAGCGCTAAGAGCTCAGTGCTAAGAGTTCAGCACGAAAGCCTTAACTCTGTAAAAAAGAAAAGGGCAACCATCTGGCTGCCCTTTTCTTTATCTATTACCAGTAATCAAATTACCTACAATCACGTTAGATTAACTTCTAACCGCTCTTTGCCGTTACCGGCATTCAGGATTTGTATTTATAACTACCAATAGCCCAACACCTTCCACCACAGCCCACCGACAACCCCCCAAACCGCTAAATTGACGAGGCTCATAATAAAACCCATGATCCACCAATCCTCCATGGAAACATAACCTGAGCCAAAAATAATCGGTGAGGTGCCTGTCGCATAGTGGGTTAACGACATCATCAAAGAAGACGCGCCAGCCAGTAATAAACCAAGAAACAAAGGTGGCGCACCGAGAGCCAAACCAGCCATATAGAATGCAGCGAACATGGCTGTAATATGCGCCGTAGTACTTGCGAAAAAATAATGTACATAAAAATACACGGCAACCAATATAACGACCGAAGCCCCCCAGCCAAAGCCTAAATCTGCGATATTGCTCTCAACAACAGAAGAGAACCACTGCACCAAGCCCAACTTATTTAAAAAGGTTGCCATCATTACCAAAGCGGAGAACCAAACCACCGTATCCCATGCAGATCTTTCTTTAAGTACATCCTCCCAACTCAACACCCCCGTCACCAACAAAATTGACAAGCCCAAAAAGGCCACCGCGGTTGTATTGACGGCATAAGCGGAGCCAAGTAGCATCGCCGGTACACCAGCCCAAAGAATCAGCAAAAGAGCAAAAACACAAACCATGACTTTTTCGCCGTAAGACATAACACCCATTTCAGCAAGCTTAGATTTTGCATAGTTTTTTGCGTCTGGCGTGCTTTTTATTTCTGGCGGGTAAATGGCGTAAACAACCAAAGGAACCAATGCAATACATAACATGCCAGGTAAAAACGCCGCGAGCGCCCAAGTCCCCCAAGTAATACTGATGCTGGAACCTGTGGCATCTGCAATCAACTTAACAATCAAAGGGTTTGGCGCCGTCGCTGTAATAAACATCGCAGAGGTAATAGGATTAATATGATAATTAACTAAGGCAAGGTAGTGGCCAATCTTGCGAGAAGTGCCTTCTTCAGGAGAAGAGCCAAAGCTTGTGGCAATGGATTTCATAATGGGATGAATAATACCGCCACCACGAGCCGTATTGCTCGGCGTAACAGGCGCGATAACTAATTCAGAAAGCGCCAGCGCATAACCAATTCCAATGGTTTTTTTGCCAAACAAAGAAATAAAGTTGTAACCGATGCGATTACCCAAACCCGTTTTCACCAAACCTCTTGAAATAATGATGGCAATACCAATCAACCAAATAAGAGAATTAGAGAAACCACTTAAGGCATCTTTAATTGCTGCTGAAGGGTCATCATTCGTCACGCCAGTTAGCGCAACCAAAGTAATCGCCAAAATAGCAATCGCGCCGATTGGCATGGCCTTGCCAATGATGGCGACGACGGTACCGACAAATAAAGCCAGCAAATGCCACGCATTGACCGACACGCCATCAGGAACAGGCACAACAAACCAAAGCAAAAAAATCGTAGCGATGGAGATTAGCCCTGGAATAACGCGAATATCAGCGACTTTCATTATGCACCCTAAAATTCAGAAGATTTCTCCCCAAGAATAAGCAAGGAGTCATTGCGCCTATATTACCCTATTCACTAGTAACAAGAGGTGACTCATATCACAAAAAATAAATCCAGAGACCGAAACAAGGCAAAAAAAGACCTACATAAGTAGGCCTTTTTTAACAATACAATGTAAAACGCATTCCAGTAGCTTGCTAAGGAAAAGCCGCCGTCAACTTATCGTTCATCAAACTCTGCCACTCTTTGTCTATTGGTGCCTCAAACAACATACGCTCGCCATTGAGCATAATGTCTAATCGCGTCGCATGCAGACACAAACGTTTAAAGCCTAATGCTTTGGTTTCTTTTAATGATTCGTCCGGTGAATATTTTTCATCGCCAACAATCGGATAGCCGGCATATTGAGCGTGCACTCGAATTTGATGTGTACGCCCAGTCACAGGTTCGCACTCAACCAAACTATATCCCTCAAATTGTCTTACCAACTTGAATCGTGTCAAAGATTCTTTTCCATCGGTATGAACCTTCACAACACGTTCACCAGATTTCAGCTCATTTTTAAGCAAAGGCGCATTAACTTGCAATTTACGCTTTGGCCAGCTGCCATACACCAAGGCAAGATATGTTTTTTGTACGCCTTCTTTTTCACGCAATGCCGTATGAAGCTCTTTTAATACTGCTCGTTTCTTAGCAATCATAATAAGACCCGACGTATCCCTGTCCAATCGATGGACAAGCTCAGTGAACTTTTCCAGAGGACGCATTTGCCGAATTACTTCAATAAGACCAAAACTCAAGCCACTGCCACCGTGGACAGCCAGTCCAGATGGTTTATTTACGACAATTAGACCTTTGTCTTCGTAGACGATACGTGACTCTATTTCGCCTTTCAGTCGATCACCCAAAAGTGGCTTTTCTGATTCTGGCGCAATAACAATTGGCGCTATTCGCACAATATCGTCATTCTGAAGGCGATAATCTGGCTTCGTGCGTTTTTTATTTACACGGATTTCCCCCTTTCTAAGCAGGTTGTAGATTTTACCTTTAGGCACGCCTTTCAAAAAAGTAAGCAAAAAGTTATCTACTCGTTGCCCCTCATTATTCTCGTCAATAGTGACGTAACGAACCGCTGGGCGCTCTACTTGATTTTGTTCTGAGTCCGACATAAGCAAAGATTGGTTTCCTTTATAATTGAAGCACTTAGTTTTTACTGTTATATTCACATTCGCAAAGGATAAGAGGCAACAAAACACCTCGAAGATAAGATGCAAGAATTGAATGAAAATTGCCGAAGCGACACTTTGGCCCCTATCTTACCTCTGTAACAGTTAATCTTAAATAATAAACCGCATGATTCGGAAAAATCCGCTTCAGTGGAAGGACATCTCATTAAATTGCTCGACCGCGCGTTCGCGTTGTATCGTAAAAAGCAAATAAAAACGAGACCGGTTAAAGAGACTATTTAGTATTCATTAGGGCAGCGACCGCACAAAAGCGTTTAACATAAAATAAACGAATAAGCGTACTCCTCTTGCCAGGAAAGACTGAATGACATGCTCTAATTCTGAGTCAAATTTATTAATGGTTACCCTATCACTGCAGTGACTCTTTCGCATCAGCCAACAGAGTTCACATATACAATGATTAGAATGCTTATAAATGCAACTCAACAAGAAGAGTTGCGCGTCGCCCTCGTAGACGGTCAACGTCTATATGATCTAGACATCGAATCCGGTTCACGCGAACAGAAGAAGTCCAATATATACAAAGGCCGCATTACTCGCATTGAGCCGAGTCTAGAAGCTGCTTTTGTTGATTTCGGTGCTGATCGCCACGGCTTTCTTCCTTTGAAAGAAATTTCAAAAACGTATTTTTCTAAAAAAACAAATCACGAAGGCCGAATTAACATCAAAGATGTGTTAAGTGAAGGTCAAGAAGTGATTGTGCAAGTAGATAAAGAAGAACGTGGTAATAAAGGCGCAGCCCTTACTACTTTCGTTAGTCTCGCTGGCCGTTACTTGGTTTTGATGCCAAACAACCCACGAGCTGGTGGTATTTCTCGCCGCATTGATGGTGATGACAGATCTCACCTAAAAGAAGCCATGTCAGGCCTAAACACGCCAGAAAATGGAGGTCTGATTGTTCGAACGGCCGGTGTTGGTCGCTCAACAGAAGAGCTTCAATGGGATTTGGATTACCTTGATACCCTTTGGACCTCAATTACCAAAGCCGCAACAGAGAAGCCAGCCCCTTTCTTAATTTATCAAGAAAGTAATATCGTCATTCGTGCGATTCGCGATTACTTACGTGAAGACATTGGCGAAGTATTGATTGATGAAAAAGACGCTTACCAAGATGCGATCAACTTTGTAATGCAAGTTATGCCGCATTTCAAATCGCGCATTAAAATGTACACAGACTCCACACCTCTATTTAATCGATTCCAGATCGAAAGTCAGATTGAAACCGCCTTTCAGCGTGAAGTTCGTCTGCCATCTGGTGGGTCTATTGTTATTGATCCAACAGAAGCTTTGGTTTCTATCGATATAAACTCTGCCCGCGCAACAAAAGGTGGAGACATTGAAGAAACAGCACTTCAAACAAACTTAGAAGCCGCAGATGAAATTGCTCGTCAGCTACGTCTACGAGATATTGGCGGCTTGGTGGTTATCGACTTTATCGATATGACACCAGTACGCAATCAAAAAGAAGTTGAGACGCGCATGAAGAATGCGCTAGAAGCTGACCGTGCCCGAGTTCAAATTGGACGCATTTCACGTTTCGGTTTACTAGAAATGTCCCGTCAACGACTACGCCCATCGCTTGGTGAAACCAGTGGTATCGTTTGCCCTCGCTGTAATGGTCAAGGATTTATTCGTGACGTGGAGTCTCTAGCACTCTCTGTGCTTCGTCTTATCGAAGAAGAATGCTCTAAAGAACGTACCGCTCAAATTCGCGCTGTTTTACCGGTATCCGTTGCAACCTTCTTGCTCAATGAGAAGCGCACCAATATCGCCAAAATTGAAAAACGTAACAGCGTTCATATTATCCTTGTTCCGAATCCGCATATGGAAACGCCACACTTCGAAGTGGAACGTATTCGTGATGACAGCACAGTGGTAGCTCAGAACGAAAACAGCTACTCATTAGTCGAAGCGCCTGAGCAACCACCTTACGAACCTCGCCAGGTGAACGAAAATGTGCGTCCACAAGCAGCCGTGACAAGCATAGCTCCTAAAGCGCCGGCACCAGCACATAACGCACCAACCCCTGCGGCTAATAAAGTGACCAAAAGTACGCAAGCAAAACCTAGCTTACTTAAACGTATTATGACGGCCTTACTTGGAGAGCCACAAACCAAGACAAAACAAAAGCCAACAAGTAAAACGACGCCAAGTAAAACCGCTTCCAATACACCTGCACCCAGTGAACGCAACGCTTCAAGTACACCTAGCGGCAGTCGTGTAAACAGAAACAAGCGTAACGTAAAACACCAAAACTCAGATCATGGCGACAATAAAACCGAGCAAAATCGCTCGACCCGTCAATCGCGTCGCGAACAGGCGGAAGCCGAAACTGAAACCAAAGGCAACAACCGCCGTAATAATCGCGGAAACAAACAAGAGACGCCAGAACCTAAAGTTGAAAAGCAAGAAGCGGCTGTAAAAGCACCTCGCCAACAACAAAAGGAAAAAGAAATTCCTGAAGTAAAAGAACGTAAGCGTGACCGTAATGACAATCGTCGTCGTAACGGGAAATTGAAAGACGAAGTACTAGAAGCAACAAAACTACAAGAGCAAGAAGATGCTGCTTTACTAGAAGCTGCTCAGAACGCCGTAGCAGAAAGCAATGAAAATGGCGATGAACCACAACGCCGCTCACGTCGCTCTCGTCGCTCTCGTCGCCCACAAAAAGAAGAAAATAACGTACAACATGAAAGTACAGAGCCTGACAACCAAGAAACAAATGTTGTTGCTGAATCGTCAGAAACCGTAAAAGCTGAAACAAATACAGAAGAAACAACATCAAAATCACCATCAGTAAAAGAGCCTGAAGCTGTTGAAGCTGTTGAAGCTGTTGAAGCTGTTGAAGCTGTTGAAGCTGTTGAAGCTGTTGAAGCTGTTGAAGCTGTTGAAGCTGTTGAAGCTGAACAAGTTTCAACAACAGAAGCACAACAAGCAATAGAAGAAGTTGTTACAGAAAGCGAAACACCGGTAGAAACGGTAAAGCCTAAAATGTCAGTAAAAGCTCAAATGAGTAAAGTTGAGCAAGAAACACCACAAGTAACCGAAGCCCCTATTGCAGATAAACCAGCAGTAGAACTTTCGGAAGATCAAGTGGAAGACACGGTAGAAGCTGAAGCCACTATCGAGAAAAAAATTGAAGAGAGTGTCGCGCCTTCTGAACCTGAAATAAAAGAAGCCGAACCAGTAGAAGCAATACAGCAAACAACAGAAAGTGAAGAGACGAAAGAAGAAACACCAGAAAATACTGGTCGCTCATCTAGGGCTCCTCGCCGCGGTCGTGGTAAACCAGCTACCAAGCAGGCAAACACGGAAACCAAAGCACCTGTTGAGCTGCCTGCCGCTATTTTGGCCCAGCAAGAAAAGCTTCGCTTAGAACAAGAGGAAAAACGCAGCGCAGCGACATCTCGCAGACGAGCTTCAGCCGGTCGAGTAAAAAATGACCCAAGAGCTTCTCGAGAAGAGCAAAGCGGCACTGAAACAACGTCAGATTCCCATGTAGAATAAAACCTACAAATTATATCTAAGAAAAAAAAGAGCCCGCATTATGCGGGCTCTTTTGCAAACAGATAAAATATACAATCTCAATAGTCTGATATGAACATAGATAACGGATAGGTATAAAACAATGATCATTGATTTTTCTCGCTTCAAAGATTGGGCTTTAGTGGGTGATTTATTTGGAGGTGCGACTACTGCCATCGTTTCCCTTCCCCTTGCTCTAGCTTTTGGTGTTGCGTCAGGTGCTGGCGCAGAGGCAGGATTATGGGGGGCGATACTTGTCGGTTTTTTTGCCGCTGTTTTTGGTGGATCAACCAGCCTAATTTCTGAGCCAACAGGCCCAATGACGGTAATCATGACCGCCGTACTCACCAGTATGATTGCGAGCAGCCCTGAAGGCGGGGTGGCCATGGCTTTCACTGTTGTTATGATAGCTGGCCTGTTTCAAATCACACTTGGTTACCTAAAATTAGGAAAATACATCACTCTAATGCCGTACAGTGTCATTTCAGGCTTTATGTCTGGCATTGGCATTATTTTAATCATTCTTCAGCTCGCTCCATTCCTAGGACATCCCTCACCCTCTGGCGGAGTCATAGGAACGCTTACTGCGCTGCCAAAACTGCTAATGAATCTGAAATTTTCAGAACTTTTTTTAGGACTTTTAACGTTAGGTGTTCTGTTCTACCTACCTAAACATTGGCGTCGTTACGTACCTCCTCAACTGGTTGCCCTAGTCGTTATCACATTAGTATCTGTCATTCTCTTTAATGACACTGACGTTCGCCGTATTGGCGTCATTCCATCTGGACTACCCTCTATCAACTGGCCTCATTTTGAAAGCCCTGTCATCATAGAAATGATTATAGATGGACTCGTCCTTGGAACACTAGGCTGTATCGACACACTATTAACTGCTGTCATCGCCGATAGCTTAACCCGTAAAGAACATGATTCGAATCGTGAATTAATAGGTCAAGGTATAGCGAATTTCTTCTCAGGCCTATTGGGAGGACTACCAGGTGCTGGTGCAACCATGGGCACCGTGGTCAACATTCAATCTGGAGGAAAGTCTCCTATAGCCGCCATTGCAAGAGCATTCATTTTGCTATTGGTTGTGCTTGGTGCCTCTGAACTTATCAGTCCGATTCCTATGGCTGTATTGGCAGGCATTGCCCTGTATGTGGGTATCAACATTCTTGACTGGAGCTTTCTAAAACGCGCCCATAAAATAGCCTTATCTCCTACCATCATCATGTACGGAGTAATGACGCTCACTGTCTTTGTCGATCTAATGGTCGCAGTAGGAATCGGTGTCTTCATTGCCAACATTATTACGATAGAGAAACTCAGCCGACTGCAGTCTGGAAATGTAAAGGCCATTAGTGATGCTGACGATGACGTGCCTTTAACTGACGAAGAAAAGCAGCTACTTGATGAGGCAGACGGGAAAGTTTTACTGTTCTATTTGTCTGGTCCAATGATTTTTGGCGCCAGTAAAGCCATCGCAAAACATCACAACCGCATCCATAATTATAAAGCGGTTGTATTGGATTTAAGCGCCGTTCCTATGATGGATCTAACCATCAGCTTAGCGCTAGAAAATGCAATAAAAGATGCGATAGAAGCAGATTGCGCCGTTTATATCTTTAGTCCGAACGGACAAACCACAGAACGTTTAGAAAAATTGGGTGTATTGAAGCGTCTACCACATAATGCCTTCTGTGATTCACGAAAATCCGCACTCATGCTAGCCATTAATAATCTCGGTTAGCGCTCAATCATAAGAAAAATTTTGAACAAAAAAAAAGCCGCTTTTAAAAGCGGCTTTTATGTACACTAGCAATATGGATCAAAGCGACTCATTAAAGAGACAAGCGACGCACATCACTTAATAGCGAATTCAAGAACGTCATAAAGCGACCAGCATCTCCACCGTTAACCGCTCTGTGATCATAAGACAAACACAGTGGCAACATAGTGCGAGGCTGGAACTCTTTGCCGTTCCAGCGTGGTTCAATGTCCGCTTTAGAAACACCAAGGATACCCACTTCAGGACAATTGACGATAGGTGTAAATCCTGTACCGCCAATAGCACCTAAGCTAGAGATAGTGAAACAACCACCTTGCATATCAACAGGCTTAAGTTGCTTACTAAGGGCCTTCTTAATTAACTCGTTTGCTTCTTTAGCGATCTGAACCACTGACTTCTTGTCAACATCACGCAATACAGGAACCACCAAACCTACCGGTGAATCCACTGCAATACCAATGTGTACATAGCCTTTCTGGACATAGCTTTCACCATCAGCCATCAGCGACACGTTAAAGCTAGGGTTCGCGACCATCGCCTGAGCAACCGCTTTAATCAAGAACGGAAGTGGCGTCAGCTTAATACCTTGCTTCTCCATCTCTCCTTTCAAGCCCTTACGGAAGCCTTCAAGATCTGTAATATCAGCTTTATCGAACTGCGTAACCTGAGGCACAACAAGCGCGTTGCGAACCATATTTTGAGCAGTTAAGCGCTGAATCTTACTCATCTTAACAACTTCGATCTCACCGAATTTGCTAAAGTCTTGATCTGGAACCGTTGGCAAACCAGAACCTGACGTAACACCACCTGCTGGAGCTGAAACAGCTTTTTGCACCGCTGCTTTAACATAAGCATGCAAATCTTCTTTCGTAATACGGCCACGAGGACCCGTAGCACGAACAAGAGCAAGCTCAACGCCCAATTCACGAGCAAGCATGCGAACCGCAGGTCCAGCATGAACTTTCGTAGATGGCGTTGACAGCACAGCAGACTGATCGACTGGCGCGGCTTTAACCGCACTAGCTTGAGGCGCAGTGGCAACAGGTTCTGCTTTTTCAGCAACAACAGGCGCCGCTACCGGCACAGAACCACCTTCAACTTCTAACTCAAGAACAGCATGACCCTCAGAAACCTTGTCGCCCACTTTGATCGAAACAGATTTAACCGTTCCAGACTTAGGTGCAGGGATTTCCATAGATGCTTTATCAGTTTCAAGAACGATAATTGAATCGCCCTCTGCAACTTTATCACCAGCAGAAACAGCCACCTCAATAACTTCAACGCCTTCTGCGCCGCCGATATCAGGAACATTAACCGTTTCAACACCACCAGCTACAGGTGCTGCTGTCACTGGAGCAGCCTCTATTTGCTGTGGCGCTTCTGCGGCTTCAGCAACAGGAGCACTAGATTCAGCAATAACCACTAAAATATCAGCACCTTCCGAAACAGTATCGCCAATTTTAATAGATATTTTTCCAACTTTACCGGTAAACGGTGAAGGAATATCCATCGATGCTTTGTCAGTTTCCAATACAATTATAGAGTCACCCTCTTCAACCATATCGCCTTCTGCAACACAGATTTCAATGACTTCAACATCTGTTGCGCCACCAATATCAGGTACAGAAACTTTCTTATCACTAGAAGCAGACGGCGTCGAAGTTGGAGCTGCCTTGGCTTTAGGAGCCTCTGCAACGACTGGAGCATCTTCTTTCGCTTCAGGCGCAGATGCAGCAGCACCTTCAATCTCGATAACAATAACGTCATCGCCTTCAGAGACTTTGTCGCCCACTTTAACGGAAATGCTTGTTACCTTACCAGCCATGGAAGATGGAACATCCATAGAGGCTTTATCCGTTTCTAATACAATTATAGATTGGTCAACTTCAACAGTATCGCCAACCTTAATACTGATCTCGATAACTTCGACATCAGTCGCACCACCAATATCCGGTACTCGAATGATTTCAGTACTCACAGAAATCTCCTTCGTCGTATAGACGCATCAAACTTAAAAACTTATCTGACTCAAGATACTCTTGAGTCAGATACCTAGCTTGTTGGGTAATTAGCAAGTTACTGGGTTTGGCTTTTCTGGATCAAGACCAAACTTAGCAATCGCCCCACTAACTACAGATGCATCAATCACACCGTCTTTCGCCAGCGCGTTCAAAGCAGAAACAACGACCCAATAACGGTTAATTTCAAAGAAATGACGTAATTGTGCACGTGTATCACTGCGACCAAAACCATCCGTACCTAGCACATTGTACGTACTCTTAATGAACGGACGAATTTGATCTGCGAACAATTTAATATGATCGGTAGATGCAATAACTGGACCTTTACCATCCAAGCAAGACTCGACATATGACTGACGAGCTTCCTCTTCTGGATGAAGCATAGACCAACGACTTGCATCAAGACCTTCGCGACGCAATTCATTGAATGATGTTATGCTCCAAATATCAGAGTTTACACCAAAGTCGTTAAAGAGAATTTCTGCAGCGGCTTCCACTTCACGAAGAATGACACCAGAACCAAGTAATTGTACCTGTTTCTTATTGGCTTTCTTCTCATGAGATTTAAGCTTATACATCCCTTTAATGATGCCGTCCTCAACACCTTCAGGCATATCTTCATGAGCGTAGTTTTCATTCATTACAGTTAGGTAATAGAAAACACTCTCTTTTTCCTGATACATACGACGCAAGCCATCTTGAACAATGACAGCCACTTCGTAAGAGTAAGTCGGATCGTAAGATATGCAGTTAGGGATAAGACCAGCCTGAATATGGGAATGACCATCTTCATGCTGTAAGCCTTCGCCATTCAACGTAGTACGACCTGCAGTCGCACCAATCAAGAAACCACGTGCCTGTGAATCACCGGCAGCCCAAGCCAAATCACCAATACGCTGGAATCCGAACATTGAGTAATAGATGTAAACAGGAATCATTGGAAGAGCGCTGTTGGCATAAGACGTAGCCAATGCTAACCAGGCAGAGAATGCACCAGGCTCATTAATGCCCTCTTGAAGGATTTGACCATCCGCAGATTCTTTGTAATACATTATCTGAGTATGATCATGAGGCGTATAACGCTGACCTTCAGAAGAGTAAATACCTAGCTGACGGAACATGCCTTCCATACCAAACGTACGCGCTTCATCTGCAACGATTGGAACGACACGCTTGCCGATTTTTTTATCTTTAACCATAACATTCAGCGCACGCACAAATGCCATAGTCGTAGAAATTTCACGCCCCTTTGTTCCCGCAATTTGAGCTTTGAAGGCTTCTAAAGAAGGTACTTCAAGCGCTTCGCAATCGTGGTTACGAATAGGGAAAGCACCATGCAATTCTTTACGACGAGAGCGCATGTATTGCATTTCTGGGCTGTCTTCAGCCGGTTTGTAATACGGTAAGTCTTTTAGGTCTTCATCGCTGATAGGAATACCGAATTTATCACGAAACAGAGCAAGTGACTCTTCATCTAACTTCTTAGTTTGGTGCGCTGTATTTTGCGCTTCAGCCGCTTTAAACATGCCGTAACCTTTAACGGTTTGCGCCAAGATAACAGTCGGTTGACCTTTATGAGAAGTTGCTTCGGAATACGCTGCGTAAACTTTGTAAGGATCATGCCCGCCGCGATTAAGATTCATAATCTCATCGTCAGTCATGTCTTTAACCATTTCTAGCAACTCTGGATATTTGCCGAAGAAATGTTCACGAGTATAAGCACCACCATTTGCTTTGTAGTTCTGAAGTTCACCATCGCAAACCTCGTTCATACGCTTAACAAGCAAACCGTTATGATCTTTCGCGAAAAGAGGATCCCAATGACGACCCCATAAACACTTGACCACATTCCAGCCAGCGCCACGGAATACACCTTCAAGTTCCTGAACAATTTTACTGTTACCACGTACAGGGCCATCAAGACGCTGTAGGTTACAGTTGATCACGAAAATAAGGTTTTCTAGGTTTTCACGTCCAGCAAGCGCAATTGCACCTAAAGATTCAGGTTCGTCACACTCACCATCACCAAGGAACGCCCATACTTTACGATCGCCTTGATCAATAAGACCACGACTATGCTGGTACTTCATTACATGTGCTTGATAAATGGCTTGTAATGGCCCAAGACCCATAGATACCGTTGGGAACTGCCAGTAATCAGGCATTAACCAAGGGTGTGGGTAAGAAGAGATACCTTTGCCATCTACTTCACGACGGAAGTTATCTAACTGCTCATCAGTCAAACGACCTTCAATGTATGAGCGAGCGTAAATACCTGGAGAGATATGGCCTTGGAAAAAAACCATATCAGCTTGTTGTTTACCGTCATTACCACGGAAAAAGTGGTTAAAACCGATATCATAAAGCGTTGCCGCAGAAGAAAAGCTCGTAATGTGGCCACCAAGTGTTGAATCAACACGGTTTGCCTTCATTACCATAGCCAATGCATTCCAACGAATTATAGAACGTATACGACGCTCCATAAATACATCACCCGGTAATGGCTTCTCATTTTCAGGAGCAATTGTATTCCGGTATGCCGTCGTGATAGACGAAGGCATTGATGTGCCAGCTTTTGAAGCTTCATTCGATAAACGATTTAAAATGTATTGTGCGCGATCAGGACCTTCTTCGCGAAGGACAGACTCAAGCGCATCGACCCACTCTTTGGTTTCAATTGGATCAATGTCTTCGAGAATATGCTGCTCAGTCATCGTGTTAATAACTCCCGCTATTAGAACAGATACTAACCTACCAAGATCAATTATGTATTAATGTCTTAGAGGCTACTTAAACGAGCCGTCGGACCCTATTTATATAGCTATAAAAATAGCTATATAAAGATCCAGCCGACCTAGGATAAAACGACACACTAGTTTACTTATGTTTAAAGCGTCGTTTTATACGTTCCAATGGCAACTCTTATTGTTTTTATATTTTGTCCATTGCATCGACCACTAAATTTTCTAGTCGGCTCGCTTCCAATTTGGGTTTGGTTCATCAAACCCAACATTAAGTTTTTACATACAAATAGCGTTACTAAATGCACATAAAAATTCAAAACTATTTACTAAACTGCGTACGTAAAACGCACACATAGTATAAAAACTTTACCTAAACCTTACATGTAGTGGGGATAAACTCACCATAACAGGGTCTAATTTGGGCCTAAGATTAACACCTAATCAAGAGATCGCCTAGCCACCCACATAAAGATCGAAGCCAGCAAGACACTTTTGAAGCTTTAAAATGCCATGATGCATACCGAAAAACTGACAGTAAACCATGCCAACCCTCTAGAATGCGATACAAACACATTGGAATTCACTAAATCTATGGCTTGTATAAATATCGTGAATTACCTGCATTTTTCAAAAAAAATCACAAAAACAAGCTTAAGACAGCAAATACGAGCTAACAACCAACCCCAAAAACAAGCTTTATAAACCATAACGTCAAGGTTATTACGCAGTGCAAACTGAGATTGTGGAAAAACAAAAAAATGGTGTCTCCCATAGAAAGCCTAAGTAAATCAAGGAATATAGAAAAAACAACACTGACGCAACATTAATATAGCGCTACAATACCTATTTTATTATGTGGCATATTAGGATAGTACATGACCCTTATGAGCGCTCTATTAAGCGAGCACATTCAATCGCAAGTTGCTTTTTCGTTGAAAGAAGATATAGGTTCAGGTGACATTACTGCCCAGCTCATTCCTGATGACCAAGAAATCACCGCCACTATTATAAGCCGCGAGCACACTGTTTTATGCGGTCAAGCATGGGTGAATGAAGTATTTTCTCAGCTAGAAGGGAAAGTTTCCCTTGAGTGGAAAAAAAATGAAGGCGACCTACTGGAGCCTAATCACGTTTTCTTAACGCTTAAAGGTCACGCCAGAAGCATTTTAACAGGTGAAAGAACCGCATTAAACTTCTTACAAACTTTGTCTTACACTGCCAATATCACTCGCCAGTATTCGCAGATCGTAGAAAATACGAAACTCACTATTTTAGACACTCGTAAAACATTGCCCGGCATGCGACAAGCTCAAAAATATGCGGTGACGGTAGGTGGTGGAAAAAATCATCGTATGGGCTTATACGACGCATTTTTAATAAAAGAAAACCATATTATGGCCGCTGGCTCCATCGCCAATGCCGTTAGCATGGCAAAAACAATCGCCCCAGGCAAAACAATAGAAGTTGAAACAGAGAACCTCGAAGAAGTCGCTATGGCAGTGGATGCTGGTGCCGACATTATTATGCTGGATAACTTTTCATATGAAGACATGACCACCGCGGTCTCTCGCTTTCAAGGCCAAGTGAAATTTGAAGCGTCTGGAAATATGACCAAAGAGCAACTTTTGAAAGTAGCAGAAACGGGTGTTGATTTTGTCTCTATTGGTGCCTTAACAAAACACGTTCAAGCAATAGATCTATCTTTGCGCGTATCCCAGGAAAAAGTATGAAAGATAGTATTCTAGTCATTAATTGCGGAAGCTCCTCTTTAAAATTTGCCATCTTAGCCAATGCAGGCCAGACAACGCTGGTTGAAGGTATCGCCGACAGGTTGGGTTCAAGTGAAAGTAGCATTACCTTCAAATACCAAGAAAAAAAAAGTATCGTCATGCTTGACGAAGGCAGCCATAAGAACGCCGTTACTCAAGTCAAGCTATGGTTAAATGCTCACTTAGATATTGAACACTCATTGATGGGAATCGGCCATCGAGTGGTTCATGGCGGTGAAGCATTCACTAAGTCTGTATTGATCAATCAAGAGGTCATAAACGGCATAACAGATTGTTCGAAATTCGCCCCACTACACAATCCAGCGCATGCCAAAGGCATAGAAGTGGCTTTTGAGCTTTTTCCTGGACTTCCTCAAGTGGCAGTTTTCGATACAGCTTTTCATCAAACACTTGCACCAGAGCAATTCCTGTACCCTATTCCCATGAGCTTTTATCGAGAACATCATTTTCGAAAATATGGATTCCATGGCACCAGCTATCGTTATATCAGCCAGCGATTAGCGCAAATTTCGCTAGGCAGCGATCAACAAGGCGTACTCGTCGCCCACTTAGGCAATGGCGCTAGCACTTGCGCAATCAATCATGGTCAATCATCTGATACAAGCATGGGTATCACCCCATTAGAAGGGTTAATGATGGGGACCCGCTCAGGCAGCCTAGACCCAAGTCTCATTTCTTTTATCAGTCATGCTGAAAATATTTCAGCGGACGAGGCTCTGGATATTCTTAGCAAGAAAAGCGGTTTACTTGGAGTATCGGAAATATCCAATGATTGCAGAACACTTGAAGAAGCAATGGCATCAGGTGACCAAAGAGCAAAGCTGGCTTTAGATATGTTTGCAGCACGTACGGCGAAACATTTGGCGAGTGTAGCAACGACGTTAGAGAGCATTGATCATTTAGTCTTTACTGGTGGTATCGGAGAAAATTCGAGCTATTTGCGTCAGGTGATTTGTAATCACCTGAAAGCACTAAATATCAATATAGACTCGACACTTAATGAAAAAGCACCACGTGGCGCAGAATATGACATCACAGCAAACAATAGCAACACAACCGTTTGGATCATTCCAACAAACGAAGAGTTAATGATTGCATTGGATACTATTAGCTTAATTCAACATTGATCATGACCGTGCTCCCATAATGGACTAACTTAGGATTCATCAGATATGTCAATTAATGTACTTATGACTGTCCCTACCGGCCCTGGCGTTGGCTTAACGTCTGTCTCAGTAGGCCTTGTTCGAGCACTCGAGCAACAAGGGTTAAAAGCCAGCTTCTTTAAACCTATCGCTCAACCTCAGCCAGGCGATAAGGGACCCGATAAATCAACCGCAATGGTCGCTCAAGGGTCAACATTATCACCTGCCGAGCCCATTCCGTTACATGATGCAGAACGTTACCTTTATAATGATAATATTGATGAGCTCATGGAAGAAATTGTTGGTCGCTTCCAAGCAAGCGTGGAACCAGACTCGACGGTTATTGTAGAAGGTCTTGCCCAAATAGCAGGACACCCCTATGCAACTAGACTTAATAAAGCCATTGCTAGAACCCTAGACGCTGGACTTGTATTGGTAACAGCGCCTAACAACATGCGTGTAAATGAATTAGAGCATCATGTTGAAATTGCCGCAGGCTCTTATGGCGGAATTAAAGCAAATGATGTGATTGGCTGTATCCTGAATAAAACAACACCAGGGTCGTTAGGAGTAAAATCTTACGGTGATCTATTTGCACAAAGAGGTATTTTTAAGCGCAACTTTAGTTTACTTGGTCAAATACCAGCGGCAGTTGAACTAACCTATCCTCGAGTCAAAGACGTAGCAGACTTTCTTAATGCCCGTATTATCAACGCTGGAGAAATCGATTCTCGCCGTGTGCAATCTTATACCTTGTGTGCTCGCGGTGTTGAAAATATGCTTGAAGCCTTACGCCCAGGCGTATTAGTTTTCACACCGGGTGATCGAACCGATGTCATCATGGCAACGGCCATTGCCGCACTAAACGATATTAAAATCGCGGCATTAGTTCTCACTGGTGGTTACCAACCAAGTGAAGCGCTCATGTCACTATGCGGGAAAGCCATGGCAAAAGGCTTGCCCATTTTATCGGTTGAATCAAACAGCTGGGAAACCGTTATCAATATGCAGTCTTTTAACCAAGAGATTCCATTAGATGATAAAGAGCGGATTTTGATGGTGAAAGAGCACATTGCACGATGCATTGATCATGACTGGATCAATTCATTTGCCATGAACCAAGAAGAACGCAAGTTCTCACCACCGGCCTTTAGATTTCGCCTTATTGAATTGGCACGCTCTCTTAATAAGCGAATAATCCTACCAGAAGGCGAAGATATCAGAACCATTCAAGCGGCTTCTATCTGTGCTGAGCGAGGCATTGCTCGCTGCACTTTATTAGGTAATGAAACAGAAATTCTTCGAATTGCACAAAACAACGGCATTGAATTAAACCATGGTGTTGAAATCCTTAATCCAGTCAGTATTCGCGACCGTTATGTCGCGCCCATGGTTGAGCTTAGAAAAAGCCGAGGCCTAACGGACATTGTCGCCCGAGAACAGCTTGAAGATAACGTTGTTTTAGGCACCATGATGTTACAAGTCGGCGATGTTGATGGCTTAGTGTCTGGCGCTATTCACACCACAGCAAATACCATTCGACCTGCGCTTCAACTGATCAAAACATCGCCTGGCGCAAGCTTAGTGTCATCAGTTTTCTTTATGTGCTTACCGGACCAAGTATTGGTTTACGGTGATTGCGCCATCAACCCAGACCCAACAGCAGAGCAGCTTGCAGAAATCGCCATTCAAAGTGCAGATTCCGCAGCGGCGTTCGGCATCACCCCTAAAGTCGCTATGATTAGTTACAGCACAGGTGGGTCAGGAACAGGTAATGATGTCGATAAAGTCAGAGAAGCGACAGCGATAGCGCAAAAGCTTCGTCCTGATCTTTTGATTGATGGTCCCTTGCAATACGATGCGGCTATTATGGAAAAAGTCGCAAAACAAAAAGCGCCAAACAGCAAGGTAGCAGGTAAAGCCACCGTCTTTATTTTCCCTGATTTGAATACCGGCAATACCACTTACAAGGCCGTGCAACGAAGCGCCGATGTTGTAAGCATAGGACCGATGCTGCAAGGTATTCGCAAACCGGTTAATGATTTGTCTCGCGGTGCCTTGGTCGATGATATCGTCTATACCATTGCGATTACCGCGATCCAAGCCGGAAAACTTAAGGATCTATAAAAATCACAGTCCAATACAAGTACGTCATTTTTCACCTGTATTGGACATATCCTCAAATGCCTATTATCATTTACTGATAATCGTTTGATTGGTGATTGTAATGTCTGGCAGCCTCCCACACACAATAGCGCTTTCAAGTCATACTTCAACAAGTACGACAACACCTGGCTATACCACTTTTGATTTACGCTCGGACGAAGACACTAGCTTAGCGGCCCTGAATACGCGCAATGCAAAAGCATCAAGCGACCTTGTTGTTACTATATCGGAACAAGGACAGGCCCTTTCACAAAGAAAACAAAAAAAATTTGAAGAAGAAACAATCAATAAAAAAAGTGACATATGGCATGATCTAGAGGAAGAGTTTATAGAAGATGACCTTGAGCCTCTCATCGACGGTATGAATAAAGAGACAAAAACCACCAGCTATAAAGAAAAAACACCGACTGGAGATGTTCTCGATCAAATTGTTTGATTCTTACAGACTCTTTCATTAAATGTAATTTTATTGGCAGGATGCTGATAACTAAAAACCTTCAAGGAGTGAAGAATGTTACGTTCCCGCCTAACTATGCGTGGTTTTACGCTATTAGAGCTCATGGTTGTGATAGCGATTATCTCAATACTCGCTAGCCTGTCAGCCCCTACCTTTACACGCCAAATTGCCAAAGCAAAATTAATAGAAGCACAAAACCTCGCGACTCAGCATCAATCTATGGTTGAGGAATTTATTCTTTTACACGGATCCTTTCCAACCAAATCCGAATTTAACCTCATAAAACACCCCTTATCCAAAGATTCAATCGTTAAGTCACTGTCTGTTAATAGTCAAAATAAAAGCTCAGGAATCCTGGCTATCAGCCTTAATAGCAGCACGGGAGTAAATGAAAACCAATATCTAAAATACACACGAGATGTAAATAGAAATTGGCATTGCAGCTCTGATTTAGACTCAAACATTCTTCCGATGCAATGCCAAAGCTTAGCGGGGGAAGAAGAATGACATTAGAAGAAATACTCTCCAATGCTGTTAGCAGCCATGCGACCGATGTGCATATTGAACACTCAAACCTTGGAGCAACAGTCTTTCAACGCAACTTCGGGTTACTACACAAAATCGCTAATTTATCCCAAGGTAGCAATCTCATCAACCGCATCAAAATGCGTTCAAATTTAGACTTGTCAGAAACAAGGAGAACACAAGAAGGCCAGTTTTTATTTGAGGAGCGAAATCGACAGACTTTTATTAGAGTAAGTATTGTTGCAACGGTCAAAGGCGAAAAAATCGCCATGCGATTATTACCTGAAAAAAACCGCTTAGGGCTTAATGATATAGGCATAAAGCCATCATTACTGACGACATTGAACTCAACACTAAAGGGTGCCAGCGGCTTAATTTTAGTCTGCGGAGCCACAGGGGCAGGCAAAAGCACCACACTGTATTCGTGTCTTGACTCTTTAAATAATGGCAAAAGAACCATTTTTACTATTGAAGACCCAGTTGAATATGAGATTCAGGGGTTATTCCAATGTGAGCCAAATCACGCTATTGGATTAGATTCTGCCGCTCTATTGAAATCTTTTTTAAGACAAGATCCGGATATCATTATGGTCGGTGAAATACGAGATTCGATCACAGCAAACCTTGCAGTTAATGCGGCTCTCACTGGACATCTGGTACTCGCCACTCTGCATACAAACTCAGCACTTGATGCGATGCATCGTTGCCATGGCTGGCAAGTAGACTTTTTTTCCCTAGTTAGCTCTTTGAAACTCATTATTCACCAATCCATGCTTTATAAAATTGCTTCACAACAGCCCGTATTCAATGGTTTACAGCCTCTATGGAAAGACTCTCTACCCAAAAACTACGAAATGCTTATTTCTACTCCCGCCCTATGGCAAACCTTTACCCATAAAGATAGCGAGGCTCAAATTGCCTTGGTATAAAATCAAACACCAAAATGACAAAGTCGATTACAGGCATGGGATATCCGAAAGCAAGGTTCTTTTTGATTATATAAAAGATGGTCACTGGCAAATTTCTATCACCCACTGGAATCCAAAGAAACTGGATTACAAAGCATTGCAGACTTTTTACGAAGAAATACAGAGTGCTCTGCATTCTGGACTGCAACTGAATCAAGCCATCACTCATTTTGCTTTATCATCAACACACCCCATTATCGGAACAGTAAGCAAAGCAATATTGAGCGAATTAGAGCATGGTGTCCTTTTCAATGAAGCGTTAAACAACCTAACAAAATCAGCCGCCGCTCCCTATTGCCATTTACTGAACTCACACGGCACAAGAGAAGACTGCGAACAAAGCCTTACTGTTTCTATTGATCAACTAAAAACATTGCTAGATTGGTCAAAACGATTATTAAAAGCCATTATTTACCCATTTTGCATCATTCAAATCGCGTTAATCATTATGATCGTGAACCGTATATTTCGGTCAACGTCTATGGGTAATTATGTTTTTGAATTCATTAGTGACTTGTCTATTTATACCGTATGCAGCGCCATTCAACTCGTAATCATCCATAGCCTTTATAGAGGCCATGCTTGTTATTGGCTAGAAAAATACAGCTCAACCTTTCGTCTTACCAAACTTTTCTCTCTATTAAGTACAACACGAAAAACAGGGCTCACTTTGCAACAGGCGATAAAAAGGATGCCGGAATATTTTCAATACGAACCAATGAAACAAGAAATTTATACGGTGTATTACACGCTCTGCCTTGGAAATAATTATGCAGCTAGCTTCCCAAAGCTTTGGTTTCCCAATCAGTCGGCCATAGCCCTTCATTCTGCAGAGCAAGATGGCAACATAGAAAGAGCGCTTATTCTTGCCAAAATAGAACACGAAAAGCACTGGCAAAAAAATATTTCCTTACTTGAGAAACTCATTCCCGCAGTGTGTCTATTTATCGCTGGTGGGTTTGTCACTTCTGCTCTGATTTCTTTATACGCACCACTGCTTGAGATGCCTTAAATGGATACATTCATATTAGAATGGTTTTTTTACACATTAACTGTCTTAAGTATTGGTAGTTATTCCGCGGCTTTTATCTCTCGATGGCCGATGAAGCACGCTTACTTATGGGAAAAAGAAGCGCATGACTTTCTTTCACTGCCTTTTAACAAACTTCCTCCAGTCCAAATAAGTAACACTCGATCTCACTGCTCACATTGCGAACAGATACTTAGGTGGCAAGACCTGATTCCTCTAATAAGTTATTTATTACTCAAGGGAAAATGCCACTACTGTCAAAAAAAGATCTCTTCTCATTATCCTACGATCGAGCTTCTACACCTTGTTTTCTGCCTTCCTCTGTTATGGCTATATGAAGACGTCTATCAGCTTACGCTGCAGACTGTATTAGTAAGTGCTTTAATAACAGCAGCATGCATTGATATAGTGCATAAATTAATACCCGATGAATGCAGTACAATAATATTGGCGTGTGGTTTATTACTCCACTTACTTTCAAACACATTAGAAAACAGTGTATTGGGGATGTTAATAGGCTATAGCCTTATATTCACGTTACGATGGCTATATTTAACATTTAGAAAACAAGAAGGCATAGGGCTAGGCGACGTAAAGCTCATCGCGGCACTTGGCGCTTGGCTTGGATTTTCAAGCTTAGCGCCTCTGTTACTTTGTGCAAGTTTAACCGGAATCCTATACACTCTGTTATTCAATAAAGATGGATCTAAACACATGGCATTTGGCCCATTTTTAATTCTCTCTGGCATGCTGATGTTTTATTTATAACCTATGGCTGACACTACTCCACCTATCATTGGCCTTGCTGGTGGCATTGGCTCAGGCAAGAGCACAATTACAAAATGCTTCAACAAATTGGGCATTCAAAGTGTCGACGCTGATGACGTCGCAAGACTCGTCGTTCAGCCAGGATCGGCTTGCTTAAGCAACATTCATCAGCGCTATGGTGATCGCATATTATTAAATGATGGCAACCTGAATCGAAGCGCCTTACGCACTATAATCTTCAATCAACCAGAAGAGAGATTATGGCTAGAATCTTTAACACATCCCGCCATTCGTGATGAAATAAAAGTACAAATCAATGCTACATCCTCAAAATACACATTACTTGTTCATCCTCTACTGTTTGAGACAAATCAAGACGCTATATGCAAGCTAGTGGTCGTGATTGATGTTCCCGCACATATACAGATTCAACGCGTCATGAACAGAGACAGGGTAAGCCAAGAAAGCGCTGAAAAAATCATGGGTACACAATTAAGCAACAGTGAACGCATTAAGAGGGCTGATCTAGTCTTGGAAAACGCTGGTAATATTGTTGAAATGAATGCTAAAGTCTTCAAATTGCACCAAAATATTTTAGAGTTATTATCATGTTAAATAGTAATACTGCAACCTTAGTTGCCTGCCCAACGTGCCAAACAAAAACACCTTGGTCTAAAAAAAATCCAGACCGTCCGTTTTGTAGTGCGAGATGTAAGTTGATTGACTTGGGAGCATGGGCGAGTGAATCTTATTCTATTCCTCAGCAAACCTCAGAAGAGGACGAGATTTTTTCGGAAGATCTCGTGATTGATCCAAATAAATCCTTTTTATAATTGCTAGACGTGGAATGTAATTATTTATGGCACAACCAGACTTCTCTAAGAAAAAAGCGTTACTCATAGAAGATATGGCAGAAGCCAGAATCATGCAGCGAAAAATGCTAACAGATTTTGGTTTTACCTCAATTGACATTGCCATGAAAGCAGAAACTGCTATTGAGCTTCTGAGAAATCGAACTTTTGATGTCATTCTATCTGACTACAACCTAGGTAACGGTAAAGATGGACAACAACTGTTAGAAGAAGTGAGACATTCTAAACTCATACCAAACACAGCTACTTATTTAATGGTCACCGCCGAAACATCAATTGAAATGGTCATGGGCGCCATCGAATATCAGCCTGACGGCTACATTACGAAACCTTTCTCTCAAGCTGTTTTGCAAAGACGTCTCAGCAAATTATTAGAAACAAAAGAAAAATTGTATGACGTGAATGTTGCGCTTGATTCAAATAATTACGAAGAAGCAATTGCCGCCGCAAAACGGGTAATAAAAAAACACCCTTCTTTAATTGGTAAATGTGAAAGAGTCATAGGTGAAAGCCTGCTAGAGATAAAAGAATACAAAAAAGCACTGTCTTTATTCAATAACACATTAAAAAGTCGAAAAATGCCTTGGGCATTATTTGGCAAAGCTAAATCCTATTTTTTTATGGGCGAATTGGAAAAAGCGGAGCAAAACTTTCGGCAACTAATGTTTGATAACCGATTCTTTGTCAGCGCCTATGATTGGCTTGCAAAAATTCAAGTCGCTCAGGGGAAGCCTGAGGAAGCCCAAGCAACTCTAGTTGAAGCGATAGGCAGATCGCCCAAAAATATTCTTCGCCAAATCGAATTAGGTAAAATCAGTTTATCGCTAAATGACCCAGTAACCGCTGAAATGGCATATCGAAGAGCGGTTTTTTTAGCCAAATACTCTTGTTACAACACGGCTGAAGTCTATCTAAAACACCTGGAATCCCTCGCCAGAATAGCGGACAGCGGCCCATTACTGCCACGACAAAAAGACAATTTTGAAAGTACTCTTAAGAAAGTTCATGAGTCATTTTTTGATGACATGGAGAATAAAGCCAAATCTTATAGTTATGAAATAGACGTTTATTTAGCGGAAAAAGACACATTGACGTCCAAGCAAATATTTGAGGTTTGGCTTAGTGAAGCAGCATCAGGCAGTGCTACGCCACCAACAAAAAAACAAAGCTCTGCCTATAGCAATGCTTTTGGAGGCTAGAGATGAAAAAACTGAATATTAGTACTATTCTTGCCAGTGCAATACACGAAAGTAAAAACCAAGTAGGCACCCTGCTTTATCAGCTACAAGGCCTGAAAGACACAACAGACAGTAATGACCCAAACCAAAGTAAAATCATATTGATAGAAGAGTCGCTTAAAAAACTAAATGACGAATGGGTCGAGTATCTCTACCTCTACAGACTTGCGTCAAATGGCTACGATCTCCATGTTGATACTTTTTCAATCGATGAATTTTTAGATGATCAAGTGTTCGCTTTACAACCGTCTGCCAATGCCAAAAACCTAGTATTAGACTACCATTGCGATACCAACCTAACGGGTACTTTTGATGAGAGATTAATGACGGCGGTCGTTAGCACGGCTGTTTATAATGCTTTTCGCTTTGCAAAATCAAAAATCATTCTCAGTGCAAGGCAGGAAAAAGAATTTCTAGTCATCTCTATAGAGGACGATGGCAAAGGTTTTGTGCATATAGAAGAGCAACCGGAAGATATCTTTGAGGTTAACACTGGCTTAGGATTGTATTTTGCTGAATTATCAGCCTCAGCGCACGTTGTTGATGAAGTATGTGGCTTTATAAAAAAGGAATCTTCTTTATCTCTTGGTGGTGCAAGCCTTACCGTCTACCTACCCCAAGCATCAGAAGAGCTCTTCGTTGAACACTATTAATATGAAATTTCTTTCAGATATTCTGATAACAACTTTCCTGCTTGCTCAATGTGCTGCCTCAAATAGTTGAGCGCAGCCTGCTTATTTTTTGACTCAATAAGGCGAAGCAAAACTTCGTGCTGATCCTGACTTATTGATCGATAGCCCAAAGGTCCATACTGAAAACCTAGATAGCGAACAGCCTGTTTATTTAACCCCTCCACGACTCTTTGAAGTGTCGGTCTATTGGCCGCTTGATACAAAGCATTATGAAACTGCCAGTTAAGCTCCCCTCGTCCCACTAATGTTAAATTTTCATGGTCTAAATCGATAAGAAAGCCTCTCGCTTCTTTAACATTCTCTTCTTGAATATTATCAAACGCCATCTCAAACAAAAGACATTCTAGTTCAGCCCGCATTAAGCAAAGATCCTCCGCCTCTTTCCAATTAAGAGCGGGTATCATCACACCCGCTTTACCGTGAGGGGCAAGCCAGCCTTCGGCTCTTAATGATAGAAGCGCATCTCTAATCGGTATTCGACTCACACCATAACGTGCTGACAATTCAGCTTGACGAAGAGGTACGCCTCTTGGAAGCTCACCATTAACAATATGCTCTTTAATTTTCTGGGTAATATCCACTAAGCAATGCCTTTACTTAAGCTTAATATTTGATACTAGAAGACATATAACACCAAATAAAATACCCCAAAAAGCCGACGCGATACCGCCAAACGAAACACCCGAAACGGTAACTAAAAAAGTGACCAATGCTGCTTCTCGATTAGGGTCATCCGCCATGGCATTTTTTAAATTCATCCCAATAGTTCCCAATAAAGCAATACCGGCTAATGCAGCAATCATAGTTGCAGGAAAAATGGAGAATAGCGCCACGACAGACGTACCAGCCAAGCCCGCCAACAAATAAAATATACCGGCTGATAGTCCTGCAATATAACGTCGTTTAGGATCTTTATGGCATTCATCACCAGAACAAATTGCCGCTGTGATCGCTGCTAAATTGAAAGCAAAACCGCCCAAAGGCGCTAAAAAAATTGACGTAAATCCAGTCCAGCTAATGAGAGGAGAAACCGGCGTTTGATAGCCACTACTGCGCATTACTGCGACACCAGGGATATTTTGAGACGTCATAGTCACAATATACAAAGGCACACCAATCCCAATCAGTGCACTAATATTCCATTCAGGCCAAACCCAAACAAGAGAACCAATCTCAACAGGAATACTAGACATAAGCTGACCATCGGACCTTCCAAGCACAAGCGCAACACCTGCCATCAATACAAACAGCACAGCATAACGAGGAGTAAGTCGCTTGCTCACCAAATAAGTAACCAACATACTGCCGACAAGAAAAACATCACTTATCATGGCGTCAAAAATAGAAAGACCGAATTTAAAAAGCACTCCAGCTAACATTGCACAAGCAAGCGGTAAGGGAACCAAACGCATGACTTTATCAAACAAACCTGACACACCTGTTAACAGAGTTAATAGGCCAGCAAAGACAAATACGCCAATCGCTTCAGCATAACTAATTGTCCCCAAACTTGTTGCTAGCAATGCGGCTCCAGGTGTCGACCAAGCGGTAATGACAGGCGATCTGTACCATAAAGAAAGGAAGAAACAAGTTACGCCCATGCCAAAACCAAGCGCCATAATCCAAGACACGATTGTATTAGAGTCAGCACCAGCAGCTTGCGCCGCCTGAAAGACGATCGCGACTGAACTCGCGAAACCAATGAGCACCGCCACAAAGCCTGCGACCAATGCACTCAAACTGAAATCCTTTAATATTTTGAGCACAACCCTATTACCTATATGGTTTGAAATTAATATTAACTATATTTCAAAAAAAGTATTTTTGTATACATTTTTATCTATATTTTATTATTGCACCAACATATAACCCACCAAACCAAGCGCAAATCCCATTACTGCACCCATTGGTGGCGCCCAACGCTTCTCCAAAGTAACCTGAGGGGCAATGTCTTGAAACACGGCATATAAAATTCCACCTGAGGCAAATAACATGATTCCCGATACCACCGCAGGCCATTCAGCAAGCCAAACATGTGCGACAACACCTGCTATTGGTCCGCATAATGCCAGCAACACAAAACAAAGAATGATAGTAGATGGACGATAATGAGAGGATGCTTTTAGCTCTCGAAAAGCATTAAAGCCCTCAGGGAGATTTTGCATTGCAATAAGCGTCGCGAGCAGCACGCCATTAATAGTACCCAATGCAAACGCCGCACCCAAAGCAAGGGATTCCGGAATAAAATCAGCCAACATAGCCACCAACTGACTCATAGAGGTTTGACTTTTGGATAGTTGAATATCCAGACACATAAAAGTCGTACCGCCCAATAGAAACAACAAAGCAGCAGACCAAGGAACAAAATGCTGAACACCTTCGGGAACAAGAACTAATGCAATAGCGGACAGCAAAGCCCCGCCACCAAATGCAGTAACGCCGTGCATTAATTCAGTTTCTAACCATTTAGGCCTAATACGCTCAAAATGGGCAATCAATGCGCCCAATGGCATTGCCAAGCCTGCAAACAAGGTTAAAAAAATCACACTATATAAGGGTGTCATTCAATCAATACTCCATAAGATATTCAGCCATTATCCGTGCTGAATACGTCATTTGTCACGACCAAAAAATAAGGCGCCTGCTTAGGCGCCTTATCAATAGATACTAAAATACGTTTTGGATTGCTATTGAAAACTATTGTCCAATATAGGCATTCAGAAAAGCCTTGGTTCGCTCTTCTTTTGGTTGTGTAAAAATAGCTTCTGGCTCGCCTTCTTCCACTATCGCACCTTTATCAAAGAAGCACACTCGATCACTGATCTCACGAGCAAAGTACATTTCATGGGTTACTAACAACATAGTAAAGCTTTCTTCTTTCACCAGATTACGAATAACATCCAACACTTCATCTACTAATTCAGGGTCTAAAGCTGAGGTGATTTCATCCAGTAATAAAATAGAGGGCTTCATCGCAAGTGCACGGGCAATGCCCACTCGTTGTTTTTGACCACCAGATAAATCATTTGGATAACTGTCGGCTTTATCAGCCAGGCCCACCAACTGCAGTAATTTTTCTGCAAATTTCTCGGCTTCTGCCCGCGAAACACCTTTTACTCGCATTGGTGCCTCTGTGATGTTGCGCTTCACTGTCATGTGAGGAAACAAATTAAAGTGCTGGAACACCATACCAAGGTGATTACGCATTTTATGCAAATGCTTATTATTGGCTGGCACATACTGACCTTGCCAAGGCATGTGCCAAAGCGACTCACCTGCTACGTTTATGTAACCGCCATCGATGCCTTCTAATGTCATCAAAATTCGCAGCAAGGTACTTTTACCCGAACCACTTGGTCCGATGATTGATACAATCTCATTTTCTTCCACTTTGAAGTTAAAATCACTAAAAATGACCGTTTCACCAAAGCATTTTTTAACATTTTTAAATTCAATAATTGGCGCACTCATTTCAAACTAAATCCTTCTTTTGGAAAGCGTCTTTCAACCTGATGAATACCGTAGGCTGCTAAAAGACTAAACACGAGATACAAAATCCCAACCAAGGTAAACGGCTCTAGATAACGGAAGTTTTCGGAACCAATAATCTTTGCCATCTGCAACATTTCCAACAATGTAATGGCAGAAAGCTGAGGGGTTTCTTTAAACATGGCAATGATGTAATTCCCTGTCGCCGGTATCATCGGACGAATAGCTTGAGGAAGCACAATATCTTTGTAAGTATCAAAAATGGTTAAATTTAATGCTCTAGCGGCTTCCCATTGGCCTTTTTCAATGCCATCAATACCACTACGAAAGACTTCCGATAAATACGCACCATAATGAAGGCCCAAAGCAAATACGCCTGTGGCAAGTGGTGACATACTGATCCCAAATTCTGGCATCACATAATAGAGAAAGAAAATCTGCACCAGCAAAGGCGTACTACGAATAAACTCAACAACCCAATAAGTCGAAATACGTACGGTTCGGCTATTGTTACGACGTAGTAAGGCAAACACCAACCCCATCACAATCGCAAAAATACTACCCAGCAATGTCGCCAATAAGGTCACTTTTGCCGCTGACAAAATCATGGGAAGCACTTCCCATGTAAACGCCCAGTCCCAATGAAATCCATTCATGAGTGTAGCCCTCCACGACCTAAACCTTTACTAAGGTGTGTTTCTAAACGTCTAATAAAGAAGACTAAGAATTGAGCCATAACAAAATAAAATAACAATACGACACCGAAGATCTCGCCAACCTGTAAAGTTGTATCAGCTAACATTTTAGCTTTAAAGGTCAAATCCCCAATCGTAATCAGAGAAACTAACGAGGTCGCTTTTACTAATTCAATAGCCAAATTACCAAAAGGCGGAATCATATTAACCAAAGCCTGCGGCATGATGATGCGCCACAGTCGTTGAGAAGCTGTGAAATTTAATGCAATGGAGGCTTCATACTGCCCTTTTGGCACAGATTGAATAGCACCACGAACAACTTCTGTACCGTACGCACCAATATTCAAACCTAAGGCAACGACAGCCGCTGTCATCGCATCAATGGTTATACCAAAAAATGGCAAAACAAAATAAATCCAATACAACTGAATTAGCGCCGATGTACCACGAAAAAATTCAATGTAAACAATGGCAATTTGTTTGAAGGGTGCTGGAGCGTAAAGACGAATCAATCCGAAGCTGAAGGCCATTAACACAGCGAGAGGCAACGCCATTGCCACAATTTCTATTGTGACAATGGCCCCCTGGAGTAATACGGAGACAATTTCTCCAAATTCCATGAGTCTAATTTCCCAGAGTTATTGACACAATGTTTCGGCAGTCATGCCTTCGGGAGAAGTATGCTTACCAAAACCATAAGGCTCTACCATGGCAATATGCTCTTTAGTATCAATAAAGCCTTTCAATTCGGCGTTAAAGGCATCACGCAATACGGTATCTGATGGGCGGAAACCAAATCCACCGTAGCCTTTAATCGATTTACCCTTGATCATTAAAGGCGTAAAAGGTTGCGCCAATTCCACGTTATCATCTTTTTGAGCCAACGAAGCCATAGTTAAGCTCGTACCCGCTAACGCATCAATACGATTTGATTTAAGCGCAGCAACACCAGATGGATAATCAGGTAAAATCACAATTTTACTAAGATCAATACCGAAGTCACGAGCATAGCCGTACTCTACAGAGCCAGACATCACACCTAATTTCACAGACTTACTGTCTATATTGTCGTAACCATTTAGTGCTTTAGGATTGCCGTTTTTAACCAAAAAGCCTTCACCAATACTGTAAGTTGGATTAGAGAACAAAATTTGCTCACAACGCTTTGGCGTAATGTACATACCCGCGGCAATAACATCAAAACGGCCTGCTCTTAAACCTGGGATCAAAGAACCAAATTCAGTAACAACCACCTTCACATTATCCACACCCAAATCATTAAGCACTTGGACAGCAATACTAGGTGCTTCACCAGCAGGCTCACCATCAGGAGTCGTATAGCCATAAGGAACTTCATTGGCAACACCGATCGTCACAGTGCCTTCATCTTTTATCTTATCTAATGTATTTGCAGCTACCGATACAGAGAAAAGAGCCATTGAGAAACTCATTAGAGATATAATGTATTTCCTGAATATTTTTTTCATAATAAACCTCATGTTTGCTAGAAAAATGAACTAATAATCGTAAAAAGTCTCTTTACACTAAATAAAATGAACCGAATGATCAAGAACTATTTAGATCTGTAATCATTAGATTCCTTATTATTTTTCCACTAAAGTGGTAAAAAACAAGAGGCTACAGTAGAGGCATTAAGAATAGAAAAAGAAACACCCAAAGGCTTAACGCTTATCTGCACAAAAGCACCAAATAAAAAAATACCAGACATTGTCTGGTATTTTTTTATCGATTCAATACTCACCCAGGCATCCTACCCTTCCCATTCATCTTGGATAGACACTTGAAGTGAAAATATAAAATTACCGTAAGCTAATAACTTAATATGTAAAATTTATTTCTATGAGTAAATCATTTGCTATTCGTTAAAATAGGAAGTTTAACTTGAACGGTTAGGCCTTGAGGTAACGAATCCTCAAAAGAAAGAACACCTTGGTATTTGTCTACAATATTTTTAACAATAGACAACCCAAGACCAGCGCCTTCCACTTCTCCTGATCGAAAAAAACGTTCGCTCAATCTATTCCTGTCTTGTTCAGAAATTCCTGTACCTGTATCAATCACCTTTAACTCAACTTGCATGGCAGTTTGCGCCCAGACCACTTTAATCACTGAGCCATTAGATGAAAACTTAATCCCGTTACTCATTAAGTTTTGTAATAGTATTTCGATATGGCTAGGTTCAACAAAACAATACCAAGGCAAGCTATCATCAACATTAAGAACAATGTCAATGTCTCGCTTCCATGCTAAAGGAAGAATATCTGCAATCATCGAGCGAGTAATTGCCAAGACATCGACCTTTTCCTTAACAGCGTCTTTTTGATGCTCAAGACGCGCTAGAGCCAGTAACTGAGACACAATTCGAGTGGAGCGATCGACCCCAGATGTAAGCTGTTTTAGCGATTGATTTCGTTCTGTATCATTGTTGGCTGATGTCGCATTTTCAGCATGCACCTTTAAAATACTTAATGGGGTTCTTAGTTCATGGGCGGCATCGGCGATCCAACGTTTTTCGCGTTTCATCAACACATCAATTTCTACTAAAAGGCCATTCAAAGCGTTTTTAACTGGAACCAGCTCCTCAGGAACATCAGACATTTCAATCGGCTCTAACTTTGTCGGTGTAATTTTATTTATTCGTTGAGCTAACTGCTGTAAAGGCTCAAGACCAAAACCAACCGCAGCCCAAACAAGCACCGCCAAAATAGGCCAAGCTAATAGCTCAGGAAACAGTGTTTGAAAAACAATTTTATCTGAAATTTCTCCTCTCACATCTGCACGCTCTGCAACAATAATCCTGACATCCCCAACCGTTTGTTCTAGCGTAAAAGTACGCCACTGATAGTGATCAGACATGGCATAACCGTAGCCAAAGTCGCCTTTTTTATGCTCAGTGAGGGATATCGAATCTGAAGCGATTTTGAGTTTATCCATACTCCAAATCTGATAAAATATTTTACTTTCGTACTTATGACCAACGCTGGAATCGGTATTTGCTTGATCAATAAATAAGGGCGACAAGATATCTAAATTTGCACTTATACTTTCAACGTTTTCGGATAAAGTGAGCAGCAACCTTGCTTGTTGAGCCAACCGCGCATCAAACAACTCTTCGACTTCATGGTTAGCGAATAACAACCCAATCAACATGATAGCTATACTGGTTAGGGTAAAAACCAGCATCACAAAAAAAAGCGTTCTTCTTCGAATTGAGCTGAGTAACTGGCTTTTAACCCACGTCTTGATCGACCACATAGCCAATGCCTCGTATGGTGCGAATTAATTCAGGGAACAGCTTCTTACGCAAATGATGGATATGCACTTCTAACGCATTGCTTTCTACATCATCGCCCCAGCCATACATCAACTGTTGAAGTACGTCTCTGGTAAATACATGTCCAGGCTGACTAATAAGCTCATGCAGTAAGGAATATTCTCTTCGGGTAAGATTGATATCCCTGTCTTGATAAATCACTTTATGACTCGCGGGATACAACACAAGTCCTTTGTAATGAATCTCACTGATCGCGCGCCCATAACTACGTCGTAATAACGCCCGTGCCCGTGCTTTCAGCTCAGTCACATCAAAAGGTTTAACAAGATAATCATCTGCACCTAAATCCAAACCAGCCACCCTATCTTCTAAGGCATCTCTGGCGGTAAGAATTAAAACAGGCACGCTATTTTCATTGGCACGCAGTTGCTTAAGTACAGCTAAGCCATCCAGTCTTGGCAAACCCAAATCCAACACAACTAAATCAAACACTTCGTTCGCCAATGCCTCCAAAGCATGAATCCCATCATGGAGTAAATCAACCGTATAACCTTCCCGTTTTAAGGCGGTAACAAGGCCGTCCGCTAACGAAAGATCATCTTCTACAACCAGTATGCGCAAACCTATTCCTTCTTTCATAAGTTTGCCAAGGTTAATTGCAGCATGCTGTTAAATTGTGCTAAATCCATTTCACCTTGGCGAACGTTGATCAAATCACCATTAGAGGAAAAGAATAACAGAGTTGGTGGCCCAAATACGCCATATTTTGATAAAAATGCTTGCTGAGCAGGCGTATTTTCAGTGAGGTCAAGCTGCAAAAATGAGATATTATTTGAATAGGCTTTTAGATCACTATTACTAAAGACATCCTTTTCCATTTCTAAGCAAGCAGTACACCAATCCGCATACATATCCACCACCACAACTTTTCCATTATCCTTAGCCTGTTGCATTGCATTTTCGATAAGCGCAGGATCTTGCATACGATTAAATAAAGACTGTTTCTCAATCGAATTGACGTCACCTGTTACAGAGGAAAAATAACCTAATGGCTTGTCTAAACTGGGCTTTCCTGCCAAGCCAGAAGTCAACAATGCCGCGCCGTATATTAATAAAATCAACGCAAAGCCTTGACGAGTTTTTCCCCAGCTCTTATCGCCAGACTGAAAAGGAGAAAGATGTACCGAATAGACAATACAAAGTATGGCCCATAAATACACACTAAGCGTTTCCGACACAATTCTTGATACCAAAACAATTGCCACACCTAGTAAAATCACACCGAATGCGGCTTTGACTTGCATCATCCACATACCTGCCTTCGGTAGATACTTACCACCACCCAAACCAACAAGTAATAAGGGTATCCCCATTCCCAAACTCATCGCAAACAACACACTGCCGCCAAGCAGAGCATCACCTGTTGTACTGATATAGATTAATGCACCGGCTAATGGTGCAGAGACACAAGGTGAAACAATCAGCGCAGAAATAGCACCCATTATACCGACACCAAGATAAGGGCCACCGGCACTTTTTTGACTTAGCCGATCAAGCCTGTCTCGAAGAAACATAGGTAACTGTAATTCATAGAAACCAAACATCGACAAAGACAGCAAGACAAACAACACACTAAAACCAATCAATATACTGGGCGCTTGAAACAAAGCCTGAAGGTTCAGTTGCGCACCAAAAATTCCGACTAACACTCCTGCCATACTGTAAGAAAATGACATCCCTAGGACATATGATAGGGATAAGAAAAAACCTTTCTTAGCGGTAATATTGCCTGCTTGACCCGCAATGATACCCGCTAAGATTGGAATCATCGGCAATACGCACGGTGTAAAAGTAAGACCTAAGCCTAAAACAAAAAAAGTAACCAATACCCAAAAACGATCACCGTTTAACAACAACTTTACGAGCTGCCCTTCTTCTGCTTCGGATGATGTTTCTGACTCAGTAGAAAATGAGTTCTTCGCGAATGCAATTGGCACTGCTGCAACTTTTTGGTCAGGCGTTGCAGCATGATTAAATGACACAATTTTGGTTTGCGGTGGATAACACAGACCTGCAGCGGCACAGCCTTGATACGTTACCTTTAGCTCATCCATATTTTCGCCGACTGGATCAATAACAATCACCATTCGATTATGAAAAACCTGCACTATGCCAAAATTTGGATCGTCTTTAACGTCAGATTTCGTCAGAAAATGAAACGGTATGGAGACCGTTTTATCATTAGCCAAAACAACTTTTACACGCGATTCATACAAATAATAACCATCAGAAATCGTCCATTGCACTTCTCTTTTTACCGTATCAAGTTGCAATTGAAACGCTTCAGATGGTTTCAAAAAATCACTATCAGCAAAAGCAGGGACCGCCAAAATCACAGCGAAACAAGAGCCTATTAGCCATTTAATTAACCTAAAAGACATGAAAGAAGTCGTCACTTAATGTTCCTTAATATACGTTGATTGAGCCACTATAAATAAGAAACCTTAAGCAAAACTTACGTCTTGTATTTTTGACACTTAATTTTCCCTTAAGAAAGATACCGTACTATTTCCAATATACTTTATTTGGAAGCAAGCCATGATCAAATATCAAAAACACGTCTTGATAGCCGCGCTCTCTAGCTGCCTATTCTTTTCTTCCAGCCTGTGGGCAAGCGAACTAATATCAGCCGCCAAGGCTAAAATTGCGCCTCATCAAACTGTGTACTTACCCGAATACCAAACCAACAAACAAATATCATTAGGCATGGAAAAAGACCAAGTGCTACTGGTGGATTTTTGGGCTTCATGGTGTGGACCTTGCCGAGAGTCCTTTCCATGGATGACGAACATCCAAGCTAAATACAAGGCACAAGGTCTGAAAGTCATCGCGATTAATCTGGATCAAGAAAAAGACCAAGCCTTAGATTTCTTAAAAGAGTTTAAACCTGGCTTTTCCGTATTATTTGATACCGACGCCCAGCTTCCAGAAGACTTTGGCGTCATTGGCATGCCTACCAGTTTTTTGATTGATCGTCAGGGAAAAATTAGAGCAACACACGTCGGTTTTCACGAAAAAAACATAGCGGATTATGAATCGGCTATCACTGAGTTATTAGCGGAAAAAGGGGAATAACAGATGCAAAAAACAATCAGCATAATCAGTTTGCTTACCCTGTCTATTGTTTTAGCGGGTTGCAGCGATCTTGGAGTGAAACCCTGGGAACGTGATGTACTTGCCCAGCAAGAAATGAATTTAATCAGTGATCCTATCGAAAGCAGTTTGAACGATCACATCTATTTTAGTAAAGAAGCCAGTAGTGGCGGACAAGGTTTCGGAGGTGGTGGCTGTGGCTGTAACTAAAACAACGCAAAAAAATCAAGATCTGGCGCGTTTATTAACCGCAGCCAGCTGTGCATTAATTGGCAGCCTATCAGCAAGCGTTAATGCTGCAGATAACTGGGATGTCGATTCTGCGTTCCTGCTTTATTCAGAAAGCGACGGACGAGTTTCTGCTGCCGAACCAGTGATTAGTGCCACTAAAAACTATGACGAAGAAACAAAGCTTAATATCAAACTGGCTGCTGATACGCTAACGGGTGCATCACCGAATGGCGCTACACCAAGCGACCAGGTTCAAACCTTCACAAGCCCTTCAGGTAAAGGCTCTTACGCCGCCACCGCTGGTGAGCAACCTCTAGACGATACTTTTAAAGATACTCGCATTGCCCTTTCAAGCAATTGGTCAGCACCAATAGATCGTGATTGGGCATACGGTGTTGGCGGCTACCTTTCAAAAGAGCACGACTACCAATCTCTTGGTCTAAATGGCAACTTGTCACGTTATCTCAATCAGAAGAACACCACACTTACCTTGGGTGTAAACCTGTCTAGTGACAGCATTAACCCTGAGGGCGGCGTAGCAACAGGATTAGTGCAAGTACCACTAAGCAGCTCAGACAGTGAATTTACTCAGCGTACAGATTCTGAGAATAAAAGCCTTGTTGATGCGGTTTTTGGGGTAACACAAGTCATTAACCGCAAAACTATTATGCAATTTAACTATGCATTGAGTACAAGTTCTGGTTATCTAACCGACGCTTATAAAATCATCTCTGTAATAGATGATAGTGCTGGCAGCAATTATGGTGGTAATTACCAAAGCAGCGGACGTAATCTTTACCTATACGAAAAGCGGCCAGACTCACGCCTAAAACAAAGTCTTTATTGGCAAACAAAATATCAATTTGATAACAACGACATACTCGATGTGAGCTATCGATACATGTTTGATGATTGGGGTGTCAACTCGCATACCATAGATGCCAAATATCGATTCCGTTTTGACAACCAATATCTAGAGCCGCAACTTCGTTGGTATACTCAGAGCAAGGCCGACTTTTATCATCGTTATTTAAACTCAAGTGATTACTCAAGCGCTGAATTTGCCAGTGCAGACTATCGATTAGGGGATTTAGATACCTACACCATTGGTTTAAAATATGGCTATCAGTTTGCCGATGAAACTGAATTTTACACCCGGTTTTCTCTATATCATCAAGAAAGCTCTGGCGACAAAGGTTATGGGAAGTTGGCAACACAGGAACTCTATCCTGGTTTAGATGCTGCAATGCTAATTGTTGGCTATAAATTTTAACTAAATACACCCTCTACCAAAAAGGTAGAGGGTGATCATTCACCGGAAAGCCATGACTTTTATTGAAGAATTAATTATTGATTCGTCGTTCAACCTAAGCAAGCACCCGAACCCAAGTCTGTGGCGAGAAGGTAAGCACACTTATCAAATAAAGTTTGAATGTATGGCAAGTAACTGTTCCATACTGATTGAATGCGAAGCGTTAGAATTAGTTAAGACAGCGGCAAAAAATGCCATTATTGAAGCCTGGAGAATTGAGTACAAATACAGCCGCTATCAAAAAAAAAATACCTTTTCAGACATACACTCCACACCAGATTGCTGGCAAAAGCTAGACAATGAA
This sequence comes from Marinomonas primoryensis, assembly GCF_013372285.1. Lineage (NCBI taxonomy): Bacteria > Pseudomonadati > Pseudomonadota > Gammaproteobacteria > Oceanospirillales > Oceanospirillaceae > Marinomonas > Marinomonas primoryensis. The sequence goes on from NZ_CP054301.1 coordinate 2,216,938, forward strand.
AGTGCACAATTGATGATTTTCGCCAACCAAGCCTACAACGCCTCGCAAGGATTATTTGATATAACATCAGGCATCTTAAGAGAAGCATGGACCTTTAATGGTAACGACAAGTTACCACTACAAAACCAGATTGACGCTCTCTTACCCTATGTCGGTTGGAAGAAATTAGCTTGGAGTACTGAAGCGCCTGAACAACTAAAAATGCCATTAGGCATGGAATTAGATTTTGGCGGCATTGGCAAAGAATACGCAGTGGATAAAGTACTCACCATCTGTTGTCAGACCCTGGCCAGCAAGTCTGCCGCCATCTTAGTTAACTGCGGTGGCGATCTTACCTGTAGTGGCGTAAGACTAAACGGAGAAAGCTGGAAAGTCGGCATTGAATCGATTTCCCGTCATAATAAAGCCCAGCAGATAATCGCTCTATCATCCGGAGCACTCGCCACATCAGGGGACAGCAAACGCTTTCTATTAAAAGATGGCATTCGTTATTCTCATGTATTAAACCCAATCACTGGTTGGCCCATTACAGACGCACCGAGAAGTATCACTGTCGCCGCTCCAACTTGCATCAACGCAGGCATCATCGCTACACTCGCCCTATTACAGGGAAAACACGCAGAAAGCTTCTTAGCATCGATAAAAACCCCTTACTGGCTATATAACTAAGTACCGTTCCATAAAGAGGCCAACATTGCATAGGCTTTTCTTCAGACGAAAAAAAGCCCTGACTGCATCGGCAATCAGGGCCTCATTAATTAAATCTTGATAACGACCTACTCTCACATGGGATCTCCCACACTACCATCGGCGATGGCGCTTTTCACTTCTGAGTTCGGGATGGGATCAGGTGGTTCAACGCCTCTATGATTATCAAGAAAACTTTATAGATCTTGCGATCAATTCTTACACTTTTTAAAACCAATATAGTTAGGTTTATAAAAGGAGCTAAGCTCAAAATTTTAAGCTTGACGACGACCTACTCTCACATGGGATCTCCCACACTACCATCGGCGATGGCGCTTTTCACTTCTGAGTTCGGGATGGGATCAGGTGGTTCAACGCCTCTATGATCGTCAAGCAATTCTGCTGCGTTCGTTCTGGCGGTTTCTTAAGATTATAATTTCTATCATCTCTTTCTTCCTACCAAAACACGCGAAGACATGCTTGGATCTTTAACAATTCTTTTTTGAAATAACGGTAATCAAGGTCAAACCAGTTTTATCGTAATGTGTCTCTGTAATCTTTGATGCATTTGCTTAGAGTCTTTTTCATTCTCTCTTCACTTATCATCTAAAACCACTTTGGTGTTATATGGTCAAGCCTCACGAGCAATTAGTATTGGTTAGCTCAATGCCTCACAGCACTTACACACCCAACCTATCAACGTCCTAGTCTCGAACGGCTCTTTAGGGGACTTATGTCCCAGTGAGATCTTATCTTGAGGGAGGCTTCCCGCTTAGATGCTTTCAGCGGTTATCCCGTCCGAACGTAGCTACCCGGCAATGCCACTGGCGTGACAACCGGAACACCAGAGGTTCGTCCACTCCGGTCCTCTCGTACTAGGAGCAGCTCCTCTCAAATCTCAAACGTCCACGGCAGATAGGGACCGAACTGTCTCACGACGTTCTAAACCCAGCTCGCGTACCACTTTAAATGGCGAACAGCCATACCCTTGGGACCGGCTTCAGCCCCAGGATGTGATGAGCCGACATCGAGGTGCCAAACACCGCCGTCGATGTGAACTCTTGGGCGGTATCAGCCTGTTATCCCCGGAGTACCTTTTATCCGTTGAGCGATGGCCCTTCCATACAGAACCACCGGATCACTAAGACCTACTTTCGTACCTGCTCGACGTGTCTGTCTCGCAGTTAAGCGTGCTTTTGCCTTTACACTCTACGCATGATTTCCGACCATGCTGAGCACACCTTCGTGCTCCTCCGTTACTCTTTGGGAGGAGACCGCCCCAGTCAAACTACCCACCACACAGTGTCCTCGATCCAGATAATGGACCTGAGTTAGAACCTCAAACATACCAGGGTGGTATTTCAAGATTGGCTCCAATAGAACTAGCGTCCTATCTTCAAAGCCTCCCACCTATCCTACACAAATAGGTTCAAAGTTCACTGTGAAGCTATAGTAAAGGTTCACGGGGTCTTTCCGTCTAGCCGCGGATACACAGCATCTTCACTGCGATTTCAATTTCACTGAGTCTCGGGTGGAGACAGTGTGGCCATCGTTACGCCATTCGTGCAGGTCGGAACTTACCCGACAAGGAATTTCGCTACCTTAGGACCGTTATAGTTACGGCCGCCGTTTACTTGGGCTTCGATCAAGAGCTTCGCTTACGCTAACCCCATCAATTAACCTTCAAGCACCGGGCAGGCGTCACACCCTATACGTCCACTTTCGTGTTTGCAGAGTGCTGTGTTTTTAATAAACAGTCGCAGCCACCTGGTATCTTCGACCGACTAGTGCTTACGGAGCAAGTCCTTCACACCGGCCGGCGTACCTTCTCCCGAAGTTACGGTACCATTTTGCCTAGTTCCTTCACCCGAGTTCTCTCAAGCGCCTTGGTATTCTCTACCTGACCACCTGTGTCGGTTTGGGGTACGGTCAATGTATATCTGAAGCTTAGAAGTTTTTCCTGGAAGCATGGCATCAACCACTTCGCCCAAAAGAGGGCTCGTCATCAGTTCTCGGCATTCTCTCTAAAAGAGTGACCCGGATTTGCCTAAGTCACTTGCCTACCGCCTTAAACACAGACAACCATCGCTGTGCTGGCCTAGCCTTCTCCGTCTCTCCATCGCAATATACATCGGTACAGGAATATTAACCTGTTTTCCATCGACTACGCATTTCTGCCTCGCCTTAGGGGCCGACTCACCCTGCCCTGATTAACATGGGACAGGAAACCTTGGTCTTCCGGCGGGGGAGTTTTTCACTCCCCTTATCGTTACTCATGTCAACATTCGCACTTCTGATACCTCCAGCCTGCCTTACAGCTTGACCTTCAACGGCTTACAGAACGCTCCTCTACCATGCCTAATAAATTAAGCATCC